>JAKAMH010000104.1 GCA_021813005.1 bacterium | reverse complement strand
GCATTGCTTGTGCTTCATGAGATGGAAGAATTTCTTGCACAGCA
This sequence comes from bacterium, assembly GCA_021813005.1. Classification (GTDB taxonomy): domain Bacteria; phylum Patescibacteriota; class Microgenomatia; order Levybacterales; family UBA12049; genus JAKAMH01. The sequence continues at coordinate 3,165 of JAKAMH010000104.1, read as the reverse complement.
TGAACGCTATAGAGGATGGCCGGACAAGAATGGAGAAGTAGCGAGACTGTTTAAACCGCATATACAGGCGCTCGCGACAGCTGCATACAAAATAAACGATGCAAAGCTTACTCACAAAGTAAAAGACAGAATACGCAAGTTTACACTTTTTACTCCCCCCTATGCCAACTCGTTTGGCTGATATATGGCTGTGTAGTTGTATCATAGAAATATGAAGAAAATACTTGTGGTGGACGATGATAGTGGCATACTTGATTCTGTCTCTCTTGTGCTTGAAGAGGGGGGATATGATGTCAAGGCAATCATGAAGGGAGATAAGGCAGTACAGGAGGCTGTTTTCTATAATCCCGACGTGATTCTTCTTGATGTGCTTATGTCCGGCACGGATGGTAGGGAAATCTGCAAAGCCATGAAAAAAGATAAGAATACGCAAGACACTCCGATAATTATGATGTCGGCCCATCCGACCGTCAAACATATGACAAAGGAGTGTGGGGCAGATGCCTTTCTCGAGAAGCCGTTTGACATGCACAAATTACTTAAGCTGATTTCCAGATTTACCTACAAGACTTAGCGTCTCGTCTTTCCCGGTGATACTCCGCTTGACTGACTCATGTATAATATAGTCAGTGAATAGGACTACGCGTATCGCTGCTATTGTGCTGGTTCTTCTTCTCCTTGCTGGTGGCGCCTATTTTCTTTTGGGCAGGTCCCGTATGCCTACGTCCCCTTTGGCACAAAACGCCAGTACCCAGTCAAAACCACAGCAAAAAACCGCCGCTCCAAGATCACTGTTTGACTTCTTGACAATGGCGGGATCACAGAAATGTGTATTCTCAGACTCAGCCAGCCATACTTCCGGTACGGTCTATCTAGCCGGGGGCAAAATGCGCGGTGATTTTCAGTCTGATGAAAACGGCACAAAACAGGCGTCTCATATGATGCATGAGGGGAACTTTGTATATTTCTGGATTGACGGACAGCCTCAAGGATATAAAATGTCTCTCTCCGCAATGAAGGCGAACACTGCGACAAGCGGCGCCAGTAACGAGCAAAGCAACCCCTTTCAGAAGCTTAACACGCAGACGAAGGCAAGCTACTCTTGCAGTCCATGGTCCGGGGACCAGGCTGGGTTTGCGCTCCCTAAAAATATCAAATTTTTGGACTTCACAAGTATGATGCAAGGTGCCGTCCAACCAAGTTCCGTTACACCAGGTTCAGCCGTGCAGAATAATTCAGCCTCCTGTGCCCAGTGTGATCAGATTCCGGCAGGCACAGCCCGCAACCAATGCCGTTCCTACCTCAAGTGCCAGTAGATCTCCCTTTTCTGTTGACAGAGTAGACTCTCTCAGAATATCTGAAATAATTTTACTTTTGATTTTTCGCCTGAGAGGAGTATGACGGCGTTTTTTTTGACTCTGAAATAGCAAGCCAAGGCTTCTATGACCGCCTGGTTAGCATGTCCGGCCAGAGGCGGCTCGGAGACATATATGTGAAGCGAGCCGAGCAAGTCTTTCTCAACCCGAGGCTGTCTGGCATTCGGATGGGTGATAACATTAATTTTCATAGAATCTGGCAATCCACTACCTTATCACTTCGTAAGATGCGCCTTTTGTATGGCCTCGTTTTCGGATAAAGCCTGAGTCCTGCAGTTTTTTCAAATCGTAGCGAAGTGTTCTCTCATTTACCGCCCAGAAGCGCCGTCTTATCTGGTCAAATGATACCAACCCGTGATCCTGAATGACCCGAAAAATCTCTGCCCGCCTCGGAAGCAGGAAATCCTCTTTCTCGGCATCTTTTTTCTCCAGTACCAGCTTTTGTGCCGACTCCGCCGTCACGGCGATAGCCTCAAGCATAAACTCCAGATAGTCTGTCGTGTCATTTTTGCTGTTCTCAAGCAGGCGGTAATACAGGCTTCTGTGCTCGTCCAGGTACTCTTCGATTGCCAAAAGCCCCAGCATGCCGTAGCTGCCTTTTTCAAGAACAAACTGGAGGACAAGACGCCCGACCCGGCCATTGCCATCCAAAAACGGGTGTATCTTTTCAAATGAATAATGTGCCAGGCAGGCCCGAATCGGGATAAATTGTTCTTTCGGGCTATTGACATAGGCCAGGAAACGTCTCAATGTGCCGGGAAGCGATCGCGGCGGCGGGGGCATATAGATGGCAATTCCGGCGCTGTTGAAAATAGCACTGACTTCCCGACGGAATACACCTTTGTCGGCGCTCAGGCTGTCCATGACTATACTATGCAGTTCAAGAATATCCTGGGCAGTAAGGTCTTTTTTGGCGTGCCGGGCAAGTAGATTACGCGCCCTGAGAATGTTGTATACCTCAACTTTTTTCTGCTCTCTGGACGGGGTTTTTGAGAAGTCTTCCATAGTGAGCGGGTTTCCCTCGATGCGGGCCGAGAACAGAGAGCTTTTGAGTGTTGACTGCCTCCTGATATTGGTCTCCAGCTCAGGCGGAATATTGATGGAGGCGATGACTGCCCGTGCCGCCTCGATACGCGAGAGCAGCTCTGAGATACGCGGCGTAAGAAAGTATTTGGGCGGAATAAGCATAAATATACTTTACCAGATATTACCTAATATTTCCAGAAGTTACCGGATATTGCCGAAATTCAACAAAATAGGAGCTACAATGCCTTCAGTTTGGAATTTGCCGGTCAGGTCTCTGATATACTTAGGGTACGTTGCAAATTAAACTTGACGATTCGCTACGGCCCTAAGGCCTTCGGAGCAAAATAGTTGTCAAGATTATTTTGCGAAGAGGCCTTAGTAGACTATGTTTAATTACTTTCAAGACAAGTCAGCCGTGAGTGTAGAGACAGTCAAGGACGCTATCGATAAGCGAGAGGACGTACTTGTGATAGACGTAAGGACGCCTGATGAGTTTAGGGAAGGGCACCTGCCGGGTGTTTTGCTACTGCCTCTTCAGGACCTCAGATACCAACCGGAGAGAACAGAAATGACGCTTGCTGATAAAGAAAAAACTATGTATCTTTACTGTCGTTCAGGCGGCAGATCCGGTCAGGCGGTCAAAATCCTCCAAAATCTCGGTTATACAAGAGTCTACAGTATGAATGGTGGTATCCTTGCCTGGAAGGACCATAACTATCCACTGGGGAAATGAATACCCATCCCTGACAAATTCATAGAATGC
>JAKAMH010000016.1 GCA_021813005.1 bacterium | reverse complement strand
TGGTCAATCGCGGTTGCCACCTCGCTTGGGGCAGCCGCAAATGTTTTGATCGTCAGTCCGGTCTTTTGCCTAACAAAGTCGATCGCATCAAGATCTACCGGATTTGCCATAGCAATCGAAAGTGATTTTGCCTTATCGTCATAAAAAAACGGGATTAGTGCAAAACGCTCCACCACGGCCCGCGGCAAAAGTCCCAGTGCCTGGGGGGAGAAAGAAGTAGTGGCAAGCGAGATAAACGGGATACCCAGCAGTTTTGCCCGTGCTTCGGCTATCTTAGCCTCCGGAACAATACTAAGCGAGTCAAGTATGGCCTCCGGTGTCTTGCCCATTGTCGCGCTTTTTACTTTGATATCACTGTACTGCTCGTCCGAGAGCAAGTGTTCAGAGTAGAGCAGGTCGACTATCGAATTGGTATCCGACAGCGACTGCGAGGGAACTGTCTGACCAACTGGTACATTTTGCGAAGCGTAGGCTGTATCGGGCATTACTATAATAGTAGGTGAGAACGGCGACCAATGTCAAGAAATGACGGGGGCAAAACGGGCATGTCCTGGCCGTTTTTGAGAGCGCGGCAGTGAGACAAAAAACGTTGATCCTCTGCCGGGTTGGGAAGAGACGGAAATTGAACCGTTATGCCGGGAGAGTATTTGCTGGCAGATATACAGTCCGAGACCCAGCCCGTTGAAACCAAGTTTATCAGCGCCTTCCAACTGGTAAAACGGCTCAAAAATGCGCTTTTGCACCGCGGGGGGAATACCATAGCCTTTGTCTGTCACGGTAAGGATATACTCGCCCGCCGTCTGGGAAAGCCGCACCGTAATGGGAGTGTTTTGGGGTGAGTATTTGGCAGCATTGGTCAAAAGATTACTCAATACTTGGTCAAGCCGGAGTTTATCTCCCAGAATAATCGCATTTTTAGGCATATGTCCTAGGACAAATGTATGATCCGGCCATATCTCGCGCATAGCTTTCACCCGCTCCGCAGTCATGTCTGAGAGATTAAAAAGGTCAGTATTGAGCTTCAGCTTTCCTGACTGCAAGCGGGAAAACTCAAGCAGGCTATCAATCAGGACCGTCAGTTTGTCTGCCTCCAGTTCGATCATGCCAATCTTCTCCAGAAGATCGGACCTTGTCATTTTCTTGCCGGCCGATTTTTCGATCATCTGCGCATATAGTTTGATCGTCGTCAGCGGTGTCTTCAACTCATGTGCTGTTTCTGATGTCAGTTGGTCTCGCAATTTGACAAGGGCCCTAAGCTCTTCAATTCGCCAGCGCAAACGTCTCTGGTAGATATGGATGATCAAACCGATTACCAGACCGAGCAGAAGTGCCAGAATTGTCAATATCACAGACAGTGAGTGCTCAACACTCAAAAGGTTTGCCCGATACAAGTACTCAAGTACAAACCAGGTAGAGAAAATAAAAACAATAAATGAATTGCCAAAGCCAAAAATAATCGCGTAAATTAAGACAAAGAAAATGAAGGGCACGACAGGGTGGGGAAGTCTCGTGACATAAGTATCAATACCCCAGTACGACAGACTCCCAAACACAACCAGAAATAACCCCAACAGGTTTATCCGGAACATTCGCGCCTGTGTCTTCTCCTTGAGAAATCGAATTTTATTGGTCCTGGGAATAAAGAGCGAAAGAACGAAGCAAATGAGAAGAAAAGCTGCCAGGTAAACCAGAAAATGATTATGAGCGTAAACCTGCTGTGCAAGAAACACTCCTGCCCCTGTCCAACCTGTTGCAAGCATGCTGTGCGTATCATAGCACACCTTAGCCTAGAGTCAATGGAACAGGTCAGCCTTGGACGGACAGACTATATCGTATAATAAGTGTATGACAAGTTTCCTCATTGCTAGTCGCAGCCGCTCGTTAGTTACCAGGGCCTTGGAAAAACTCTACGCCGATTATAAGATCGACACTATCGATATTTCTATCCTGCCAAGCGGGACATCAAGTATCGGCATTGAGGATATTAGGCAAATGCAGGGCAAAGTTATGCTTCGCCCCATCAAGAGTGGATACAAGGCAATCATCATTCAGGACGGGCAGAGGCTCACGCTGCAGGCCCAAAATGCACTTCTCAAAACGCTCGAGGAGCCTCCGGCCTCTACCATTATAGTGATAATCGCGGATTCCGAGGAGAGCCTGTTGCCGACAATCAGATCACGCTGTCAGGTTTTGCGTCTCTTCGAGACAGAGGAAACGGCGGATTTATCTCCCGCCGTCACTTTCATTAAGAATTTATCACGCCTGCCTATCGGTGACCGGCTTGCCGAAGCAGAGAGGCTCGCCCGTGACAAAGAGGCGCTCCTCACTCACCTCGAAACGATACTCAAGGCGATTCACTTCCTGATCAAAAATACCAACGAGCCGGAAGAGCACGCCTCCTATCTCCGGGCAGGCCGGGAGTTACAGCAAACATATCAAACCCTCAAAAATACCAATACCAACCCGAGACTCGCTTTGGAACACCTCCTGCTTACTGCTTTTGATTTGCCGTAATCTGTTACAATACGGCCATGAATAACCTCGCATACCGCCTGCGGCCGAAAACGCTTTCAGAGTTTGTAGGGCAGGAACATCTCATAGGTAAGGGAAAAATCCTCACCAACATGCTTGCCAAAAAAGCTCCGTTCTCGATGATTTTCTGGGGGCCGCCCGGGTCAGGTAAGACAACACTTGCCATGCTGATCGCCCGGGAGACAGGTGCCGAGTTTCACAGTCTTTCCGCAGTCACGACCGGTAAGGAAGATCTGCTGAAGATCGTAACACTCGCCCATGAAGCCCTAAGGACGGGCAAACAGACAATTCTCTTTATTGACGAAATCCATAGATGGAACAAAGCACAGCAAGATGCACTTCTGCCGCATGTAGAAAGCGGACTCATCCTCCTCATTGGGGCTACCACCGAAAACCCGTCATTTGAGGTAATTGGCGCGCTCCTTTCCCGCTGCCGTGTCTTTGTCCTCTACGGCCTCGCACCGCGCGATCTTGAAAAGATTATTGACCGGGCGCTATCTGAGCGGGAACGGGGAATTGGGAGATATAAGAAAGAAATGGGAAAAGAGGCAAAGAGGCTACTCATGCGCTTGGCAGGGGGAGATGCACGGATCATGCTCAACGGAATTGAGATTGCAGCCACTTCATATAAAGAGAAGGAGATCACGCCGCGGATTATCGAGGAGATCTTTCAGACTAAGTCGGCAGGACTTTATGATAAAAAGGCAGAGGAACACTATAATATCATCAGCGCGTTTATCAAATCACTACGGGGATCAAGTGTTGACGGAGCGCTCTACTATCTAGCGCGTATGCTGGAGGGGGGAGAGGATCCCAAGTTTATTGCGCGCCGCATGATTATCTTTGCTTCAGAGGATATCGGTTTGGCAGACAGGGGAGCACTCATTCAGGCGAATGCCGGATTTGAGGCGGTCAATAAGATTGGCATGCCGGAGGCGCAGCTTATTTTGGCACATATCTGCATCTATCTCGCGCTTGCCAAAAAATCCCGTGCCGTACCAGATGCACTAGGCAAGGCAAAAGAGGCAGTCTACGAACTGCCTGGTGAACCGGTTCCGCTGCACCTGAGAAATGCTCCGACAAAACTCATGAAAGAGCTCGGGTATGCCAAAGACTACACGTGGTCCAAGGAGTATGTCGGGCCGACAACAGAGGAATCCTTTCTTCCTGAAAAACTCAAAGGCAAAACTTTTTTTACTGTCCCAAAAGAAAACAAACGGAATAGTGCAGGTTGAAATTATCCTGAGAGGTCTCTATAATGGTTCCTACATGGCAAAAAACAACTCCTCTGAATACTCTGCACAGCAAATCCAGGTCCTTGAAGGGTTAGAGCCAGTCCGAAAACGTCCCGGCATGTACATCGGGTCAACAGACATTACCGGACTGCATGAGTCGCTGCGCGAAATCATTGATAACTCCGTCGACGAGGCGTTGGCAGGATACGCCAAAAATGTCTGGATTACTCTCAATCCGGACGGTTCGGCCAGCGTTTCAGATGACGGACGCGGCATTCCGGTAGACATGATGCCGGCCTACAAGAAGTCAGCGCTTGAAGTCGTGATGACCAAGTTGCATGCCGGCGGTAAGTTCGGCGGATCAGCATATAAAATCTCGGGAGGGTTGCACGGAGTCGGCTCATCCGTCGTTAACGCGCTCTCTCAATGGCTCTGGGTCGAGGTGCGCCGCGACAACAAGATCTACAGACAGGAATACAAGATTGGCAAGACGCAGACACCCGTGGAAATTGTCAAGGAAAGTAAGCTTACTACTCCTGTATCTGCCAAAACCGGGACAACCGTCACTTTCATGCCCGATACATCCATTTTTCAGACCGGTGAATTTGATTTTGACATCATCAAAAAACAGATCAGAGAACGGGCCTATCTGGTCCCAAAACTATACTTCCATCTCCTGGACAAGCGTAAAGAGGAGATAAAAGAGCTTAACTACTACTTCGAGGGCGGCATCGTCTCGCTGGTTGAGAAGTTAAACGAAAACAAAGAAACGCTGCATAGACCAATCTACATTAACAAAACTGACGGGGATGTGCAGGTTGAGGTGGTTATCCAGTATAACGACAGTTATTCCGAAAACGTTGAATCATTTGTTAACGTCATTAATACTATTAACGGTGGTACACATCTGACCGGCTTTAAGATGGCCCTCACCCGTGTGATTAATGACTATGGTAAGAAAGCCGGAGCGTTTAAGAATGATGAAGACTCAATTATCGGTGATGATACCCGGGAAGGGTTGACTTCAGTCGTCTTCCTTAAGATGCCCCAGGATATGATCCAATTTGAAGGGCAAACCAAAGGCAAACTCGGCAACTCCGAGGTCCAGCAAATTGTTAACCAGATTGTCAAGGAAGGACTCTCAACGCATTTTGAGGAGAATCCGTCTGATGCCAGACGGATTTTGGAGAAGGTATATCTCGCCGCCAAGGCAAGACTGGCGGCCAAGGCAGCCAAAGAAGCAGTCATCAGAAAAGGCGCGCTCGAGGGTTCAACGCTTCCGGGAAAATTGGCCGATTGTCAGGAAAAAAACCCGGCTATTTCGGAACTGTATCTCGTTGAAGGCGACTCTGCTGGCGGTTCTGCCAAGCAGGGGAGAGACAGGAAATTCCAGGCGATACTACCGCTGCGCGGAAAAATTCTCAACACGGAGAGAGCCAGACTGGACCGTATGGTCGAGCATGAAGATATTAAGAATCTGATTATTGCACTTGGCATGGGAATCGGAGACATGAAAAACCTGGAGAAACTTCGCTATCACAGGGTCATCATCATGACAGATGCCGATGTAGACGGCGAACATATTGAAACACTTATTTTAACCTTTTTCTTCCGTCACATGCCGGAGATCATCCAGAACGGTTACCTCTATGTGGCGATGCCGCCGCTCTTCAAGATCCAGCGGGGCAAGGAGATCCATTATGCCTACCGGGAGGAGCAGAAAGACGAGATCGTCAAGAATATGAAAAACGGCTCTGCTCCTGTCCTTCAGCGCTATAAAGGTCTGGGAGAAATGAACCCGGAGCAGCTTTGGGAAACAACCATGAATCCGGAGAACAGAAGTCTCAAACAGGTCAACATTGACGATGCCGAAGAGGCAGACGCAGTCTTTACCATGCTTATGGGCAATGAAGTACCGCCGCGCAAGCATTTTATTCAAAGCAATGCCATATCAGCAACGCTTGATATCTAGCGCTTGTACACAGCCAGATGAAAATATATTCACCTTCGGGCGTATCCTTTTTCACTGCTCGGGACACGATTATCACCGAGAAACATCGACACGGTGTAAGCTTTGAGAGCAATATCCGAAATGTTCCGCAGATCGGACAGGTGTCTTTGCTCTTCGTGAAGTTTCATGCTTTCGCCTTGTCTCGCGCCTATGAAAGGCAGGAAAAAATTTACACAATTGGACGCGGCGGAAAACCGGCATTAGTTGGTATCGGAGATTTAGAGACGGAAGATTTTTATGAAATCATGATTCTCCTGAAAGGATTTTCGCATGATTCGGAAGACCCGTTGCTTTGCAATCTCTGGGTCAAGAATACACGTGTTCTGTTTTCCTCATACCTTGAGCCCAAAACAAGACAGAACATGCAGTCAACCTTGTTTTTCGGAGGACTGAAGTGGTTCACGACAGAGCTGCGTAGTGCCTCGTTGGGGAGGCTGCAGATTATCAAAAACATGCATCTTCTCTCAAGCCTTTATCTGAGCTTTGACAAGTTGCCGATGCAGTTTGAGATACCTGAGCTGCCAGAGGATGACGCATTTTTGGCCGAAAGCTGGTAGAGCCTGCTCGCCCGGTCTCGGTGCATAACCTGCTTGCATCAGGTATAATAAAGAGTGTTTACGCGGGCAAGCTTGCATTAGTCAGTGTGACAGGGTAAACTCAGGTGTTGTACGTGAGGAATAAGAAATGGAGGTGAGACAGTGAACATAAAACAATTACCGGTCGGAAAGAATCCGCCGGAAGAGTTGAATGTCTTTATCGAGATCCCCAAAGGCAGCAATGTCAAATATGAGCTCGATAAGGAGACAGGATTTGTGTTTGTCGATAGAATTCTCTATACGGCTATGGCATTCCCGTTTAATTATGGTTTTGTACCCAGCACGCTGGCTGAGGACGGGGATCCGATTGACGTAATGGTGCTAAGCGACGTTTCCGTGGCACCGGGAACTGTCATCCCCTCAGTCGTCATCGGTCTGCTTGAAATGGAAGACGAGGCAGGAATTGATACAAAAATAATTGCCGTCCCGACCAAAAAAATTGATCCGCTCTTTGGAGAGTATCAAGATGTTGCAGATATTCCTGAGGCAATCAAGAATAAAATACGACACTTTTACGAAAACTATAAATCACTTGAACCCGGAAAATGGGTCAAATTAAAAGAGTGGAAAGGTAAACAGGAGGCACTCAGTGCGGTTAAAAATGCACTGACGTAGAACATTTCGCCAGACCGCGGATATTGAGTCTGTCCGTGATCTGGCGACAGTGTTTTCAGTGGAGAATGTATATGCAAATTGGTAAATTACAACCGGCAAATATTACGGACGAGATGCGAAAGGCGTACCTCAATTACGCCATGTCTGTTATCGTAGCGCGGGCGCTGCCCGACGTGCACGACGGGCTGAAACCGGTCCACCGGCGTATCCTCTTTGCCATGCACGAGATAGGACTGACACACACCTCCAAATACAAAAAAAGCGCCACGGTCGTCGGAGAAGTAATGGGAAAATACCATCCCCACGGAGACATGCCGGTCTACGACGCTATGGTCCGACTGGCCCAGGATTTTGCCATGCGTTATCCCTTGATCGACGGACAGGGGAACTTCGGTTCGGTCGATGGTGATCCGCCGGCCGCTATGCGTTATACGGAGGCCCGTATGGCAGCCATTTCCTCTGAACTTTTAACCGATATTGACAAGGATACCGTTACCTTCATTCCCAATTTTGACGGCAGCCAGAATGAACCGGTCGTCCTTCCCGCCAAATTACCAAACCTGCTTCTCATGGGCAGTGAGGGAATTGCTGTCGGTATGGCAACCAAGATTCCGCCGCACAACCTGACAGAGGTAGTGGATGCCATTATCTATCTTATCGGCAGGACCACGTTTGAGAAAAAACCAACCGACCGAGAAAATGAAAAACGGGGAGAGATTATCACTGCCGAGGACGCGGCGGCACTTTTCCGCGGCTCAGATGTCAGCCTGAAGTCCGCTGTCACAATCGAGGAATTATTGGAGTATGTTAAAGGACCTGATTTCCCAACCGGCGGCGCTATTTATGACGCGGCCGAGATCAGAAATGCCTACGTTACCGGACGGGGGCGGGTACTGATTCGAGGTAAGGCTGAAATCGAGGAGATCGGACAAGGAAAATCAGCCATTATTGTCACAGAAATTCCCTATCAGGTGAACAAGGCTATGCTCATCACCAAAATTGCTGATCTGGTCAAAGATAAGAAGCTTGACGGCATCTCTGACCTGAGAGATGAGTCGGACAGACGAGGCATGCGTATCTTTATTGAACTGAAGCGAGATGCGGTTCCCAATAAGGTCCTCAACAATCTCTTTAAACACACTCAACTGCAGACGACCTTCCCGGTCAATATGGTGGCGCTTGTCAACGGCGTGCCACAGACACTCAACCTCAAACTGATTCTTGAGGAATATCTAAAACATCGCTACGGCGTCATCAGGCGTCGCTCCGAGTTTGAGCTGCGGCAGGCAAAAGCCAGACTGCATATTCTGGAAGGCCTGAAAATCGCTGTCGACCACATTGATGCAGTCATCGCAACTATTCGTGCCTCTCGCGACCAGGAAGAAGCCAAGAAAAATCTCATGGAGAAATTTAAGCTCTCAGAGATTCAATCTGTGGCGATATTGGATATGCAACTTCGTCGTCTTGCGGCACTAGAACGGCAAAAGATTGAAGACGAACTACTCATGGTACGGGAAACCATCGACTACCTGGAAGACCTGCTGGCACATCCCCAGAAAGTCCTTGAAGTCATACGGGGAGAACTTGAGAAGCTGAAAGAAAAATACGGAGACACCCGCCGTACTAAAGTCTACAAAAGTAAGGTAGGAGAGTTTTCAGAAGAGGATCTCATTCCCAACGAATCAACAGTCGTGACATTGACCAATACCGGTTATATTAAGAGACAGTCATTAAACAGCTTCCAAACACAACACAGAGGAGGTAAAGGCGTGCGCGGTATGACAACCAAGGAGGAAGACGGCATATTTCATATCCGCCACACCATGGCACACGACAATATTCTTTTCTTTACCAATCGAGGGAAGGTCTACCAACTGAGGGCTTATGAAATTCCAGAAAGCAGCCGCATCAGCAAAGGCACAGCCATTATTAACCTCCTGAATATTGAATCAGGGGAGAAGGTGGAGTCTTTTATCACCTACGGTAAAGACACGCTCAAGGGCTATGTCTTTCTGACAACCAGAAACGGCACAGTAAAAAAGACGGCACTCTCTGACTTTGCCAATATCCGTCGCAATGGTATGATCGCCATTAAGCTCGATCCTAAGGATGAACTTGTCTGGAGCAGCATCTCAACCGGTGATAATGATGTTTTGATTACAACTCTCGAGGGTAAGGCTATCCGATTCAACGAAAAATCGGTCAGGCCGCTCGGAAGAAGCACCATGGGCGTACGGGGTATCAAGCTGGTCGGAGGCGACCAGGTTATCGGCATGGATGTAATTATCAAGGGGGACAATCCTGACGTCCTGACTATTATGGAAAACGGCCTGGGAAAGAAAACCTCCGCCAACCAGTTCCACAGCCAGTCTCGGGGAGGGCAGGGAGTAAAAGTAGCTAAAGTTACGACTAAGACAGGCAAAGTAGTCACCGCCCAGGTTATTCCGCCAGATGCTGAAGAGGTTATACTGACATCCAGGACAGGACAGGTTGTCAAGCTTGAGCTTAAATCCATACCACGCCTTTCCCGTGACACACAGGGCGTCATCCTGATGCGCTTCTCAGGCGGCGCAGACGGTATAGCCTCGGCTACCTATATTGAAGAACATCTCAAGCCGGTGAGCGGACCCAAACCGGAAGCAAAAATCGGAAAAACCAAGGCATCTTCCAAGACGGCTTCCGCCCAAACAGGAACTCAGAAAACACCAGCCAAATCCACTACCAAAAAGCCTCTTAGGAAAATTTAACCTTGCCCCTGTAGAATTATGTGTCTTTGACCGGGTTTCAAGCAGGGAAGCGGTTTGCCAGAATTGTCCATGCAGATTTGGCCGACGGTACAACTAAGAATGTGCTAAGATAGATGAAACATGGAGATCAATGGACGTGATATCGCACAGGGCATCTACGATGACCTCAAAATCCGCGTTCAAAAACTTCTGGGCCAGGACATTACTCCAACACTCGTTGTCTTCCTCGTCGGTGAAGATCCGGGATCCAAAGCCTATGTACTGCAAAAACAAATTCGCGGACAGGATATCAAGGCACAAGTTGATGTATTAAGTTTTCCACAAAATACCACGACAGATAAATTACTCACAGAACTTGGCACACTTTACAATAAAACATCAGTCCATGGCGTGATCGTACAGCGGCCCTTGCCTGAGCAGGTAAACGCTTCCGCCATCAATGACGCAATTAATCCTGAGAAAGATGTCGACGGTTTTCTCCCTGATTCGCCGTTCAATCCGCCGATCGTCCTGGCAACAGTGCGTTTTCTTGAAGAAGCATACAAGAAAAAAGGGGAGGGACAACCGGATCTGATCTCCTGGCTTAAAACCAAAAAAATCATTGTCATAGGTAAAGGAGAAACCGCCGGTAAACCGGTATTAGATTACTTAAACGAACAAGGTTTGTCACCTGTAGTTATTGACAGTCGAACTGAGAACCCGGATGATGTTAAACGCTCGGCAGACATAATCATCTCCGGCGTCGGCAGACCAGGCATCCTTACTTCAAAGAATATTAAAAAAGGTGCGATACTGGTGGGTATAGGAATCCACAGGGAAGATGACGGCAAACTGCACGGGGACTACAATGATGATGATGTCAAAGGCGTGGCAGCATTTTATACGCCTACACCTCGTGGCGTGGGGCCTGTAAACGTCGCCATGCTTCTCTCAAACCTCGTCCTCGCCGCCGAACAAGTCTCAGAGCATCTCCATGTTTTACCTGCATAATTTTGACACAGCATAAATTTGACACCACATTGACATATGAGAGTATAATAGAGTCATGTCAGGATCTAAAATATTAGCTAAATATCAAAATAAATGGGTGGCATTGACACCCGATAGAGAGAGGGTTGTCGATTTTGCAGAAAGCCTTAAGGTCTTAGCTAATAGAATTAAAAAGCTTGGTGATAAGGATGTTATAATAACATTTGTCATGCCGATGGATCGTTATTATTCTCCTCTATGCCATCTTTAAAGTTCCCTTATATACCTGAAACACTTATCAGTCCAATAACCCAAAAAGCTATCGGTACAATTTATAGACCAAAAATTCCCGTAAGACTGTCTTACAATCATAAAGTCGTCCCTTTCCCTGTCGAATCATTAATAGATTCAGGTTCCGATACTAACTTATTTCCCGCACAATGGGGTCAAGTTGCAGGAATTAATATTAAAAAAGGGTCTTTCAAACAAATAGTTGGCATTGGTAACGCCGCCATGCATGCGTATACACATCGGGTCAAGTTATATATTGGAACTTATTCATTCAATACGGATGTCGATTTTGGTCTCACGCAGCAAGTTCCACTATTAGGAAGAACAGGGTTCTTTAATCAATTTAGTGAGGTAAAGTTTCTTGAGCCAGAAAAAAAGATAATACTAACCTGGTAATCTAGAAGCCATATACGCACAATGAGGACCACACCAGTGGTCCTCATATCGGAAAGCTGACTTACCTATCGTTCCGTCCGGAAAATATCGTTGGCTTTCGTCTCCGGTATGCTGTTTCAAAGTCTGCCTGTGCCTGCTCTTCAGGCGTCATGGGTGGCAACGCTGCCGTCATCGTCTCTGAAAGCGCAGAATGTAAACCTGCAACTTGCTCCGATGTGAGTCGTCGTGAATCTGCCACTGCATGGAAGAGGCCCGGAACTGTTATATCCATAATGACTCCTCCAAGCAGAAATGCCATATCCTGATCCCGCACAATTACTCCTAATTTTGCTGCCAGTCTCTCACTCTCCGTCATTTCCTCAACTGCTGCGGGACCTAAAACCACATCCAAAGAAGATGCTCTTGTAGGAGGGTATTCAGGTGGTCTTTCTTTATAAGAAATCGGCTCTCCAAGACGAACCTGTTTTCTTCTCTCAGATGAATGTCCTCGTTCTACCATTTAATCACCTCGCTTTCTGAGCAGTGGATTCTTCTCAAGTATATACTTCTCCCCATAAAATACAAGGGGGAGTCTTAGAGCTAATGCTCAAAATGTTTTGGCATATTACCAGTTTTATATTTTCTTATCTGTCATTTTTACTATCTTGACGGCTTAGAGTGTTTTTGCTAGAGTTTAATCCCAGAGGCAACTCTGCCCCCAGGCAGACGAGATCTGGATTTTTTATGCAGTTGATTAAGACAACCAAAGATTTTGCGGGCACCGACATCCTCTCCCTTCAGCAATTTACCCCTCAATCCCTCAAAAAACTTTTCTCAGTCACCGCCAAAATGAAAATTATTGCCAAAAGTGCCAAGCCCTCGGATATCCTCAAGGGTAATATAGTAACGCTGATCTTCTATGAACCATCGAGCAGGACATTCGGGTCGTTTGCCGCGGCAGTCAAGCAGCTAGGCGGACAGACCATCGAAATCCAAAACCCGCAGCAATTTTCATCCGTTGCCAAAGGGGAGACACTTACTGACACTATTAAGGTCTTTGAGGCCTACTCGGACGCGATTGTCATTCGCCATCCGGAAATCGGCGCAGCACAAAAAGCAGCAGAGGCTGCTTTTTTTGTACCTATCATTAACGCCGGCGACGGAGTGGGGGAGCATCCGACACAGGCATTGCTGGATCTCTTTACGATCTATGAGCATACAGGAACGCTTGACGGGCTGACAGGAGTCGTGGCAGGCGACTTACTTAACGGCCGGACAGTCCATTCACTCATCCGCGGACTTTCGCTCTATAGCAGGAACACACTTTACCTGCTGTCCCCTGGACGACTTCGGCTCACCAGAGCCGATTTTTCTTTGTTTGCCAAATCGGGAGTCAAGCTGGTCGAGATAGCCGGTGAAAAAGACATACCCAAAGACGCCGACTTTTGGTATTGGACGCGGGTCCAGAAAGAACGCTTCGGGGATATAGCAGAATACGAGAAAGTTAAAGATTCCTTTATCGTGACGCCCAAAACACTGGCTGACTACGCCGGTCGGAAAACGATACTGATGCACCCGCTGCCAAGAATCGGGGAGATCACCGCCGCGGTTGACAACGATGTGAGAGCCGTTTACCTTCGGTCCCAGATCCGAAACGGCATGTATGTGAGGATGGCACTCCTCGCACTCATACTAGGCAAAATCCATTAAGTCATTATGAAAGCCACCCTCATACTTCAAGACGGTACAGAACTTGGAGGAGTAAGTTTTGGCGCCCAAAACCCATCCGCCGGAGAAGTCGTTTTTTCGACCGGTATGATGGGCTACCCTGAGAGCTTGACCGATCCGTCCTATAAAGGCCAGATACTGGTTCTGACCTATCCAATCGTTGGTAACTACGGCGTACCTGATAAGTCACTTTGGGAAGCAGGTCAGATCATGGTATCAGGACTGATTGTTTCAAATTACATCGATACTCCGTCTCATTTCCAAAGCCGGCGGACACTTGCACAGTGGTTTAAAGACGAAAACATACCGCTCGTTGAGATCAAAGACACCCGATTTCTCACCCAGAAGATACGGGAGACCGGCACCATGCTGGGTAAAATAACGTTTGGGAAAGACATTGCCTGGTACGATCCGGACAAAGACAATCTCGTATCTCAGGTATCTATAAGCGATGTAACGCTTAACCGGCCGGTGAGACGGGCCAAAAAGACAATTCTTCTCATTGACTGCGGCGCCAAACGAAATATTGAACGGGCACTGCTCAAACGCGGTGTCAATGTCCTCACTATTCCCTGGGACTTCGATCCGTTCAACAGTGATAACGATAGACGGCTACAAAAGCTTCTCGGTAAAAAAACAAAGTTGTTTGACGGCATTCTCATCTCAAATGGCCCGGGAGATCCGCGCTTTGTCAAGAAGACAGTCAATACCATAAAACAGGCTATGGAGCGCGACCTACCGCTACTCGGTATTTGCCTTGGCCATCAGCTCATGGCACTCGCAGGCGGTGGCAAGACCGGCAAGCTGAAATATGGACACAGAAGCCAAAACCAGCCCTGCACGCTCGCGGGCTCCGAACGCTGCTTTATCACGACACAAAATCATGGTTTTTCGCTGACCGATATTCCCGCCGGATTTTCCCCCTGGTTTACCAATGCCAACGACGGTTCCAATGAAGGACTCCTACACGCGGATAAACCCTGGATGTCTGTCCAGTTTCACCCTGAGGCGACCCCGGGTCCAATGGATACCGAGTGGGTATTTGATTATTTTCTCGAAAAGATATGAAAAACTATAAAAAGGTATTGGTCTTAGGCTCGGGGGCGCTTAAGATAGGAGAGGCAGGGGAGTTTGATTACTCCGGCTCTCAGGCAATCAAGGCGCTGAAAGAGGAGGGGATAAAGACAGTACTTGTCAACCCCAATATCGCCACCATCCAGACGTCCAAATTCCTGGCAGACAGAGTGTAC
>JAKAMH010000103.1 GCA_021813005.1 bacterium | reverse complement strand
TGTCGTAATGGGGACAGCGTTGTTGGGCATATCAATAACGGTCGTAAAGCCACCTGCCAGAGCCGCACTTGTCCCTGTGAGAAAGTCTTCTTTCTCCTCCTGACCGGGAGTCCGAAAATGGACATGCGGATCAATGAGGCCCGGAAGTGTCATAAGTTGCATATCAGATTCAAGCATAAATGTATTATAATACGTGTTACGTGTTACGTGTTACGTGTTACGTGTTACGTGTTACGTGTTACGTGTTACGTGTTACGTGTGTATTCGTCCCAGGATTTCACCGGTAAGTCAGACAGTTTCTTGTTTGAGATTGCCTTGAGGAAGAGTTCTGCCTTTTTAATATCCGTAAAAAGCAATATATTCTGATCAACCGCCGCCCGCCGTATGGCATAATCGTCATTGATCTCTTTTTTGATATAGGAATCAGTAATATTTATGGCGAGATCTACTTTGCCTTTCTGGAAATACTGGATAACATTGGGCTTTTTCTTCTCGTGAATCTTGTAGAGCCGTTTCACCTTGATTCCGCGTTTTCTCAGGAATCTGGCCGTCTTGTCCGTCGCATAAATGGGCATACCGAGTGCTTCTACACGCTGGATGGCGTCGATAAATTTGATTTTATTTTCGTCTCCACCCAGGCTGAGAAAGACGCCTTTTTGGGGCACAATGCCACCGACACTGAGTGTGGCTGTCAGAAACGCTTCCTCGTCATCCTTGCCAAAACAGGCGACCTCACCTGTAGATGTCATCTCAACATCAAGTACCGGATCCGCGCCGGTAAGTCGGGCAAACGAGAACTGTGCTACTTTGGCAGCGACATAGTCAAAATCAAGATAGTTGACATGTGTATTGCCGTTTGTTTTATGGAAAAATGCGTCTGTTGCCAATTCGATAAAATTTGTGCCGGTAACCTTGGATATAAAAGGGAATGTCCGGGAGGAACGAAGATTAATCTCGATGACGGAGACAGCGTTGTCTTTGGCGAGACATTGGATATTGAACGGGCCCGAGATGTTGAGCTCCTTAGCGACGTCGTCAGCAATGTGGCGAAGCCGTCTTAACGTCTCAACGTAGAGTCTTTGGGGCGGCAGTAAGATTGTAGCATCTCCCGAGTGGACGCCGGCGTTTTCTACGTGCTCTGAGACGACAAAAGCTTTAACCAATCCCCGATCGGCAACGCAATCAATCTCAATTTCTTTGGCATCCAGAATGAATTTTGAGACGGTAACCGGATACTCTTTGGAGATGATGCTACCAATCTGTTCCAGATAGGATCGCAGCTGCTCCTCCGTATAGCAGATCTGCATATTGCTGCCGGAGAGAACAAAAGAGGGGCGTGTTAAGACGGGGTAACCAACTGTCTCGGCAAATTTCAGGGCGCCTTTGAGGCTGGTAAAATGGCTCCAGGGCGGTTGAGTGACCCCCAGCTCATCCAGAAGAGCCGAGAATTTATTACGGTCTTCCGCCCGGTCGATGTCCACTGGATCTGTCCCCATTATTGACGCACCGTATTCCTTGAGCGCCTTGGCACGATTGTTGGGTGTCTGGCCGCCGACTGAGACGATAATGCCGAATGGATTTTCAAAGTCATAAATGTCGGCAATTCGTTCAAATGTCAGCTCTTCAAAATACAGTTTGTCTGAGATATCGTAATCAGTCGATACTGTCTCAGGGTTGCAGTTGATGACGATGGATTGTTTCCCGTGCTTCCTAAGCCGCATCACCGCTGAAACGCTTGTCCAGTCAAACTCGACGGATGACCCGATGCGGTATGGTCCTGATCCCAGTACAATGACAGCCTCTTTACATGACGGCGCGATATCATGGTGAAAGCCGTTGTATGTCATATAGAGATAGTTGGTTTTGGCCGGAAACTCACCTGCCAAAGTGTCTATCTGAAATACGGACGGGATAACGCCAAGTTTTTTGCGTCTTTCCCTGACCGCCAACCCTGTCTGTCTGGTGAGGCTGCCGATGCGCTTGTCCGAAAAGCCAAGCTGTTTGATGCGTAGCAATGTCTCTTTGTCGAGGGTTTGGGCTTTTCTCTCTATAAGTTTTTTCTCCTCTTCAACTATATTTTTGATGCGGTAAATGAACCAGGGGTCGATGCCGGTGTATGCCTGAAGTTTCTCAACAGGCAGGCAGTCTTGCAGCGCCTTAGCGATAGCAAAGAGTCGCTGTGGCGTTGGCTTTTTGAGGATACCCACATAACTTTTGTCCTTTTTGGGAAATATGGCGTCATTGACGGCGCCGTCAAAGTCCAAGTCCAGCATACGAATTGCTTTCTGGTAGGCTTCCTCAAATGTCCGACCAATTCCCATCACCTCTCCCACGGACTTCATGCTGCTGCCAATCGTTTCCTCAGCATTCTTAAATTTTCTGATGTCCCATCTGGGGATCTTTACGGTGACATAATCAAGAGCGGGCTCGAAGCAGAACTGTGTGGCTTTTGTGACTTTGTTCTGAAGCCCAGTAAGGTTTTTCTGTAATGCGAGTTTGGCAGCGACATAGGCAAGCGGGTAGCCGGTAGCTTTGCTGGCCAGAGCGGATGAGCGGGATAACCTGGCATTGAGCTCTATGACGCAGTAATCAAGATCTGTGCCATTATCGGGCTTGGGGTTAAGGGCAAACTGCACATTACATTCGCCGACAATGCCCAGGGAACGCACAATTTTTATGGCCACAGAGCGAAGTGTATGATATTCGGAATTGGTGAGTGTCTGGCTGGGGGCAATAACGATTGACTCGCCTGTATGTATCCCGAGCGGATCCATGTTCTCCATGTTACAGACGGTTATGCAGTTGTCGGCGCTGTCACGGACCACCTCATATTCGACTTCTTTGTAATGGTGGAGGTATTTTTCAACCAGAATTTGCCTGACGAATGAAAAGGCAGGTAAGGCAATGTTTCGTAACTCGTCTTCATTTTGGGCGATACCCGACCCTTGCCCGCCCAGCGCAAACCCCGCTCTGACCATGACGGGATAACCCATTTTGCGGGCAGCCTGGAGTGCTTGTCTGGTGTTTCTGGCGACATGGCTGGGGGGTGTGGGAATATTGTTCCGCCGTAAGTGTTTGGCGAACTTGTCCCGGTCCTCCGACAGGATGATCGCCGAAATAGGAGTACCGAGTATCTCAACTTTATAGCGGGCGAGGACTCCTGATTCATGGAGCGCAATACCGCAATTGAGCGCCGTCTGGCCTCCGAATGAGAGTAGGATTCCATCAGGTTTCTCCCGTGCTATCACTCTCTCGACGAAATGAGCATTGACGGGCAGGAAG
>JAKAMH010000102.1 GCA_021813005.1 bacterium | reverse complement strand
ATATTGATGCTAGAATCAGGATAGTACCACCGCTTTTCCTTGACAATATATCTGTAGATTTAGGTCCCTGGAGTGGATACCATCTCCTGGCTCAGAACCGAGATGTTGAATAGTCTTGGATAATGCCGCTAAGAAGCTATTTTAGTTCTCCATCACAATCGTTACTGGGCCGTCGAGGAGTATGTCCAATGTCATGTACTCACCAAATCTGTAAAGATACGCCAAGGTAACAGTTCACAGTCCGAACATAAAACTGTCATTCTGACCCCGCTCAGCGGGGGAAGAATCTCTTTAAACTAGATCCTTCTCCGCCAGCCGGCGGATCAGGATGACAAGATCGCGTCAGAAGTATGAACCGTTACATGCCCAGTGGTAGTTTGACAAGTTGTTTATATTGTATTACAATATATTACAGTATGAGAAGCGTAATTAATATTTCCCTTCCAAAACAAATGGAAGACGTGGTAGTAAATGCTGTCAAAAGCGGCAATTATACGAGTAAAAGCGAGTTTTTTAGGCAGCTTCTGAGAAATTATATTGAACAGGATTTGGCAAGAGACCTTGCAAAAAGCAGAAAAGAACTCGCCTCAGGAAAGGGAAAAATACTTCACTCACTCCATGATTTGCGATAAGATAACAGCGTGACGATAATTTACTCCACAAAGTTTGCAA
The DNA here is from genome assembly GCA_021813005.1 of bacterium. Taxonomy (GTDB): domain Bacteria; phylum Patescibacteriota; class Microgenomatia; order Levybacterales; family UBA12049; genus JAKAMH01. Next base: position 2,647 of record JAKAMH010000102.1, on the reverse strand, counting down.
AGGAGTACAGAAAGCTCCCTTTGAAAATAAAATTGCTCGCCGAGAAAAAAGAGAAGGTGTTCCGTCAAAATCCCTACCAAGCAAGCCTCAAAACCCATAAGCTGACTGGAAGTCTTGCCGGATACTCTGCATTTTCAATTAATTATCAATACAGAATTATTTTTGAGTTTCGAGAAAACGATGAGGTTTGGTTTCATGCCGTTGGGACACATGCGATTTACACAAATTGATTTCATTTTTGAGGAGTTACTTCTCTGCTTTCCTTCCTAGTTCTCCATCACAATCGTTACAGGACCGTCAAGTACCGTATTCAGCGTCATGTACTCACCAAATCTGCCTGTTTTGACAGGTATTCCCTTCTCTCTGAGTTTATCGACAAACCGTTCATAAAGCGGTCGGGCCACTTCGGGTCTTGCCGCCTTGATGAAGCTTGGCCTGTTGCCACCCGTTGTATCTGAGTAGAGTGTGAACTGGGAGACGACGAGCATTTCTCCGCCGACATCTGATAAAGTAAGATTCATCTTGTCCATGTCGTCAGCCATGAGGCGCATTTTGGAGACTTTCTCAGCCAGGAAATCCACCTCTGTTTCGTTATCTTCATGTGTTAGCCCAACGAGTAAAAAAAGCCCCTTCCCAATCTTTGAGACCTCACTCCCATTAGCGGAGACAGAGGCGCTCTTGACTCTTTGGATGACAAGTTTCATGCTTCAGTTTATTCAGCATGACCCTGAACAAAGTCGAAGGGTCATGAAACGATTATACCAAACTCTTCTGTTATACTCGCTTTATGGAGGTTGTTTTCTTTAATTCACTGGTACGTCAGTTATTACTCTCCCTTCAGACACCCTACGCCCAAAAATCTTTCAGATATATCAAGCTTCTGAAATACTTTGGTAATCAACTGGGCATGCCGTATTCTAAGCAGCTTGCCCACAATCTTTTTGAGCTTCGTGTCCGCGGACAGCAGGAAATCCGTATCCTCTACTGTTTTGATAAAAACCAAGCTGTTATTGTGCATGCTTTTATCAAAAAGACGCAAAAGACTCCTCCTAAAGAAATAGCTATTGCCCAACAAAGAATGGCGATATTGACAAAGACATAACATATATGCTATACACTTATTATGAGAGATAATGTACCATATGAGCCGATTTCTTTTGATAAGGCGCTTAAAGAGGCACTTAAGAATCCTGAATTCAAAAAAGGGTATGACGAATTGGAGCTGGAATTCAGCATTATTGAACAAATAATAAAAAGACGGCTAGAGAAAGGCCTGACCCAGAAGCAACTGGCCGAAAAAGTCGGAACCAAGCAATCAGCCATCGCACGGCTGGAGAGTGGTAATTCCAACCCATCGGTAGCATTCCTTGATAAAATTGCCAAAGCGCTGGAAAGCAAATTGCAGATCTCCCTCTGAGGCTCCTCAGCCATACATTTTACATCAATCTTAATCTACCTTCTCAACCCTCATCCCACCTCCACCATCAATTTGAGAAAGATCTTCCGCCCCGTAGCTGCCTCCAGTTCCTTACGCGCCGCGGTGCCAATCGTCTTGATGACTTTACCGCCGCGGCCGATGATGATAGCCTTGTGGGCCTCCTTGGGAGTCAAGATGCGAGCCGAAATGCGCGTCAGATCCTGCTCGACGTCTACTGCGTCAACCACTACATTGATACCATACGGCACTTCCCGTCGCAGTTGATGAAAGGCTTTTTCCCGGATCATCTCTGAGATATATTCAGAGGACGATAAATCGAGCACCGGCAGTGCCAGATCTTCTGTGCCTATTTGCCGCTCTCCTTCCGGTAAACGTGCAAATATTTCCGTCAAAAGTCTGTCTATACCCTGTCCCTTGAGGGCTGACAGTGAGACAGTTGCAGCTGTCTCTTCCCGAAGAAACGTATAATCTCCCGTATAATCCGGCTCTTGCCTGTCTGATTTGTTCAGCACGAGTATTTTGGGGATGTCCATCTGCCTGACAAGCCCCAGCACCTTATTCTCCTCGACGCCCCGCCGCCTCGTCTCGTCAATGACGTAGAGAATAAGATCCACCGGCTCATCAAACACCTGTGTAGCAGTGAGATTGACCTGACGGGCGCTCTCCGACTGCACCTTAGCCTGCCCGCTAACGCCTGAGCGTAGCGATGGCAGGCGGGCAAAGATCCCCGGAGTATCAACAAAGATGATCTGTCCCCGGGGGTCTTCATATACGCCGTGCAGTACGCGGCGCGTGGTTTGTGGCTTGTCCGTGACGATCGCCACCTTCCGCCCCACCAGCCGGTTGAGGAGCGTTGATTTGCCGACATTTGGCCGTCCGACAAGCGCTACAGTTCCAACTTTCACTTGAGAATTACTACTCCTTCCATACTTTGCAATAGATAATAAACAGATCGCCCCTCGAAGCCTTGACAAAGTGGGATGATTGCTACTGTACCTATCTTCATGCCTGTGCCTGATCAATTACCTCAACCTGAAGGTCTTTTACAGTCTTTTGAAATAACCTATATGATGCACTAAGTTTTTCCCGTCCCACGACGTCGGACGCATGGGGTAGTCTTTTATTCGTTACGGACTCTCTCATAATAGTCATTTCGCCAAACCATGTCCCCGCCCTATGGGTAAATAAGCCAAGTGGCTCAATCTGAAA
>JAKAMH010000015.1 GCA_021813005.1 bacterium | reverse complement strand
CCAATTCGAAACAACATTTGTCCCGAACATATATTGCTTGATGATTTCAGGGTTGGTTAGCCCGTCCCATACCTTTGCAAGCGGGGCGTTGATGGCAGTTGATACTTTTGCGATAAGTCCTTTTTTCATAGATTTATTCTACCAAATCCTCAATCTGAATGCCTAAGGACTGATTTTAAATATTGTTCAAGTATTTCTCAATCATTTTATTAATGCTTCTTCTTCCAAATCCACTTTTTAGATATTCTTCCCTATGCTTAGCATCAATTCTGTTTAGAAATGCTTCATAGAAAATTAACTTATAGGGTCTGAATGGTTTTGTTGATTGGTTTTTACCATTATTATGTTGTTTGAATCTTTTTTTAAGATCAGAAGTGTACCCAATGTAAAGACTATTATTTTTTTGGCTCTGAAGTATATAAGTATAGTAAAAATTAGACATGGTTTATTTTAAAGTTGGCGAAACGTAAGAACGATTTTGACAAAGTCAAATTTCGTTCAACTTTTCAGCAGCGTTGAACACAATATCGCTTTGCGATGAGCGTTCTTACGCTGCGGAGGGAGTGGGATTCGAACCCACGGTCCTTGCGGACGGCGGTTTAGTAAACCGCTGCACTAGGCCGCTATGCGATCCCTCCAAATTATTGCTTTCGAAAATCATCAGTTGAGATTGCTTCCATGCGGGAGAGCCCCGCGATTTCTTCAAAGATTTGAAATATATGAAACACTTCCGCTATTCCATAGCGGAAACACATATCCGACACCATACCAACCCTTGGTAATTCATCAAGGAACTTTTCAACCTGCCCCTGTTTCTCCAGCAGATCTCCCAGATACTCTTTCGTTTTTTCGTCAAGTTCATTGCGTTTTCTGGTTTTTGCATCCGCGCCCGGAGTATGCAGGGTCGAAATCCTCCTATCACGGCGATATGTATCAATGAGCGTTGGAGAAATGACGGGAAGTGCCTCTTTTCTCTGGCCGGCTTCTTCCTGAAGCAGGAGACAGCCGCTTAAAACTCCGAAAGAAAATCCCGAGGGGCTAAAAAGCGGTCCCAGCAAACGGGATAACTCATGTTCTTCTGCCCGGAAATAGGCGGCTAAGTCTCTGTTGCCCCGTTCAAATCTCTCACCCAGCTCGCGCAGCTTCCCGCCATCTTGGTGATAAACCCAGTCGACAAGACCGGAACGCACCGTATCCGCCGAACGCTTTGATATTACAGGCCGAACCATCACGCCTTCAACAGAAAAACCTCCTCTCTTTACTTCTTTCATGCATGGATTATACTGTCAGGCACGAAAAATAGCAAATAGACGGAGATGTAACTGTTCACAGTTCCAACATAACACCGTCATCGCGATATCATCGGGCGTGGCGATCTTTTGGAAGGGAGATTGCTTCCCCCGCTAAGCGGGGTCGCAATGACGAAATCGTGTCAGAAGCGTGAACTCATACAGAGAGTATACTACCAGGCTTTGTATGAAGTCTGCTGTAGGAAGAGAAGCAGCTCCTGCCCGGTCCGGTATCCCGGCCTGATCCGGTAGAGAAAATAGCGGTTTTGCTGGTTAACCTCTATACCGGGAATTGTTGACACAGCCGTCCTGAATCCGGCGTCTTTCACCGCTTGTATAGCCTGCAAGTCAAACGAGCCGTAAGGATAAGCAAATGAGACAACCGGCTGGTGGATCAATCTCTCAAGTGTGTTTTTACTATCCCTTACCTCGTACTGCAGGACCTGCGGAAATCTCCCCTTGAGCGCCAAATGGTGCACCGTATGTGCCCCGATCTCCACCAGTCCGCTCCGCGCCACCTCCTTCACCTGCGCCGCGGTCATGAAGTCGGTGCCGCCGAGAAAACCTGAGATGACGTAATTTGTGGCTTTGACGTGGTATTGCTTGAGAATTGGCAGAACATCCGTATAAAAGTCCCGGTGCCCGTCGTCAAATGTGAGAAGAATCGGTTTCTCGGGTAATTTGGCTTTGCCGTCCAGTACATCTGCCAGCTGTGAGGCAGTCATAAACGTGTAGCCGCCGTCCTGGAGTGTTTTGATTTGGCTGGCAAGTACACCGGGCGGCGTATCAAGTGATACGCGTATTTTGTCCTGCTTGTTTTGCACAATTTCAACATAGTGATACATCAGGATAGGAACGCGAAACGTAGCCGAGGGAGTCGCGTATTGGATAGTCCTCTTCACCTCGGATGGAATTTTTTTCATCTCGGTAAGACGTGTTTCAGGAGGTTGCAGCATGCCGGAAAAGGACAAGTAGACACCGGCGGCAATAAGGCAGAGTCCGCCCAAGCCGACAAGCAGCTGGCGCTGCAATGATCTGGCCTGAGACTTAACTGTTTTCTTTGTCTTGCTTTTCTTTTTTTCGGCCATAGAATAACCCCTCACAGGGTATCTCCAGCATAGCTTTTACAGGAATTATTTTCAATATACAGATCGCCGTCTGCTACAATTATATGTTATATCCCATGCAAAATATGGCTTCCAAATTCATCCATCGCTATCCGGCATTATCTTACCGGGATTTCCGCCTGCTCTGGTTTTCCCAACTTATCTCTGCATCCGGTAGCCAGATGCAGATAGTCGCCGTCAATTGGCAGATCTACCTCCTCACCCACTCTGCACTTGCCCTGGGACTTCTCGGTCTCATGCGTGTAGTTCCGATCGTCATTTTTTCACTCATTGGCGGTTCCGTGGCGGATGTGTTCAACAGAAAAAAAGTCTTGCTTCTCTGTCAGACATCCCTGACGATACTCTCGGCAGTCCTGGCAGTCGCAACATTTACCCATACCGTCTCTTCCTACCTTATTTACGGCGTTATTGTTTTGTCCGCTGTCGCCATGGCTTTTAATATGCCTGCCCAACAAGCGCTTCTCCCCAACCTGGTGGACAGAAAACACCTTACCAACGCGTTATCACTCAATGCTATCCTGCGGCAGGTTGCTTCAATCGGCGGACCGGCGATTGGCGGTCTTATCATCGGTCATTTCAATATCGGATCGGTCTATGCTCTAAACGCCGTGACGTTTCTGGCAGTGATTATGGCGCTTCTTTTTATGAAAACGTCCGGTTTAGCTATCAACGATACGCCTTCTACCATTTCTTGGGAGTCGGTCAAGGAAGGTCTTCAGTTTGTAATCTCCAAGAAACTCATCTGGTCAACAATGATTCTTGACTTCTTTAGCACATTCTTTGCCTCGGCCACGGCGCTTCTGCCAATCTTTGCCCAAGATATCCTGCATGTCGGCCCTGAGGGGCTCGGTATGCTTTACTCGGCTGACTCGATCGGTGCCCTCATAGCCGGCGGGGTCGTAGCAAGTATCGAGAAAGTCGGCAAGCAAGGCAAAATTCTTCTCGTCTCGATTGCTGCCTATGCCGTGGGAACAATTATGTTTGGCTTGTCCAAAAACTACTACCTTTCTATTCTGGCACTGGCCATTGTCGGCGCCGGCGACAGCATCTCAACAATCATCAGGAACACTATCCGACAGATCGCAACGCCTGACTATATCCGCGGCCGTATGACGGCAATAAATATGATTTTCTTTATGGGAGGTCCGCAGCTCGGGGAATTTGAGGCGGGGGTTATGGCGTCTCTCATCGGAGCACCGCTTTCTGTCATGACAGGCGGCATAGGCACACTGGTAGTAGTCTGTGTCGTGGCTTTCACAATTCCTGTCCTGCGCCGCTATAATACGCACGAGAGCCACAGTCTCTTATAAAAGCAGGCCACTTCCGGTTTTGTTTGGTTTCGCGGGTTGATGCCTCTGGCCAGTCTTTTTCTCGGCAAACTATCCGGCGCGCAGTTTGCCCGCAACAGACGCCCCTCTTGCCTTCCTTGGTCTCCCAAGAATGGCCATCGGACGCTCGCGCCAGGTGTCATCCTCCTTGTATTTGAGCGAATAAATGTGAAGTAGGATCCACCCCTGCCTCAGCATCTCATTCACCTCATCACGACCTTTGGCCTCAAGGTTTTTTCCTTCAACCTCAGCGATACCGACGCTCCAAAGCGACTTCTCATCGCCCTGAGGCCGAGGCATTGTCACTGACACATTCATACCGAAACGAGCCTAACATGGATGAGTAAATCTCCCGAGATAATCAAGTAAGAATCCTGTAACAGGTACGGGGACGGGCGGCAATCTAAAGACTCATTCATCGGTTTGTTCCAAAAGCTCATTTTCAAGCTTTTCCAGCGAAAGTATACACAGTATATGTTTCTCGTCTGCCAAAATCCCCTTCTGCCGGAGACGCTCAATCTCCCGACTTGTAGTCTCACGTGTCAAGGCGATGGAATTGGCAATATCCGTGTGTGTTATCGGGACATCGATGAGTACGCTCCCTCCTTCTCTTCTCACACCAAAGCGATGCGCCAGAGACAAAAGCCGTCCCGCCAGGCGCGCCGAGGCGCGTACCGATTCAAGATTTTCGACCCGATCAGCAAAGATGTTAAACAGGTGGGTGATCGCCTGAATTACATCAAGGGCTGCTTCGTGATTTTCCTCAACAAGAGACAAAAATTCTGTCCGCTTTGCCCGCCGGACCGTCGCCTCTCCCAGAGCTTCATAGTAAACGCTTTTGGCCACTTTATTAAACGTCCAGATGAGCGGAAACATCTCTCCTGCCTTATAGATAATGTGCAATTTCTCGTTTCCTTGCGGCGTGATGGAATATACACGGATAAAACCCTTTTCGATGAAGTAGACATGCTGCGGTTCTTCATCAAGCCGGATGACAATCTCGGCTTTTTTGTACTTTCGGGCAGGCTGTCTGTAAAAAAAATCCAGAAGTAATCTAGAGAACTTATATGTTCCACCCATAAAATTCTCTCTAGTATACCAGAGCCCGCTGACAAATATCATCGCCACTCCCAGCCGGCTTGACAGGATGACAATATCTAGATTATTCTTATTTCTATGAGTGAAGCTTCAGGTAAGGGTGGATTTTTCGGGAAACTCTTTGGCGGAGGAAAAAGAGAAGCCGCGAAATCGTCTTCTATAGATATCGAAGAAGAACTAGCGCGGGAAAAAGAATATATCGCTAACCTGGAAGGTTTAGGAGGGTCACGGCCTGGAGATGCAGAGATGTTAAATGCGGCAAAAGCAAGGGCACAAGCTTTAGAACAACAAAAACAAGCACTTCATGGCGTCTCAGATGAGGCCGCCAAACGGCAAGTAATCCAACAGGATTACCCTCACGAAGCGCTACAACAAATGGCTAAGACTGCGACTGCACCCGTCCGACCAGCTATAGAGCAAAAAGAGGTAGCACCTGACTTCGTAAGTAAACCCAAACCTCAGCTCAGACGTATTATGCGCAATCCTTCCTCAATAAAATAACTATTTCCCAAATCTTCTCTGCCTCGCCTCGTACCAGTCGAGTGCTTTTGCAAATTCCTGAGGCGTAAAATCGGGCCAGAGTGTATCTACAAAGTAAAGCTCGCTATAGACGCTTTGCCAGGTGAGAAAGTTGCTCAGCCGCCGCTCTCCGCCCGGGCGAACGAGAAGCTCGGGATCCGGCTGGCCGGCTGTATAAAGATGTCTCGATATCGTCCCCTCAGAAATTTCCTCACCGGCAGAAAGTGCTTTTTTCACCGCCTGCACCATCTCCTGCCTGCCGCCATAGTTGAGGGCGAAGTTGGCAGTGATTGTGTCATTTTTTGCCGACCTCTTAACGAGCTTCTTAACGCTCCCGGCAATCATACGCGGGAATCTGTCTATGTCTCCGATGACATTCACTCGCACCTTATTTTCCATCATCCGCTCAACTACGGCGTCGCGTAGCATCATATCAAAGACCTGAAAAATGGCGCTCTTTTCATCCTCCTGCCGGCCGAAGTTTTCTGTAGAAAAAGCGTAGAACGTGAGGTATTTGATCCCCTGCCGTGCGGCGTAGTCTACCAGCGGCTCGATGCGACGCGCTCCTTCTTCATGGCCTTTTTTCACCTCGACTCCATGTTCCCGCGCCCATCGCCTGTTCCCATCCATCGTCAGTCCAATATGTTGTGGTACTTCTTTCATACTAGCGGATTGTCGTCCCTGTAACTTCCTGGTTCATGAGCACTTTATAGACATTCTCCGAAACCATCCCGTTAATAATCTGCGAAGACATACCCTGATCTGCCATCTGGAGCGCCTCATCCACCTTGTGTTTCATGCCACCTGTTACATCAAATCCTCTGGCGCCTCCTATTGCACCTGATATTGCCTGAATGTTCCGGGACGTTATCTCGGCAATTGTTTTGCCTTTCCCGTCATACACTCCGTCTGTATCTGTCACAAAAATGATTCTTTTGACACTGTATTTGGCAGAAAGCTTCACGGCTAAGGCTTGCAATACCTTCTCTGAGGAGAAAATTGTGCACCCTACTTTACTATCAAATATCACGTCGCCAAACAGCACAGGTAAACCGCCTTTCTCAAGAAGCTGCTCTATGGACTCTATCGAAATGGAATCAAGTTTGCCGTTTTTTGTCGTAAAGATGGAGCGCGGGCTGATAGACACGGCCGGTACTTGCTGCGCCAGGAATTCATCGATAATTTGGCTGTTCATTTCCTGCGCAACGCGTGCCACATCTGCCATGCCGATGAGACTGTCTTGGTGGATAAATCCCTCTTTGGTTTTGTACTTCGCGGCAACTTCATGCCCGAATGACCCTGCACCATGGGCAACAACTAACTTCACCTTGCTTGATTTTTGAAATTTGGCAATTTCTGAGACAATACGTTTCAGTAGGTCCATATGCATGGTCTGCTTTTGCGTTTTATCTGTCAGGACACTACCACCAAGCTTAAGGAGTAAGACCTCTTCTTTCATATACTTATCCTCTTTAATATTTCTTGAAACAAATTATCATCTGTCAGTTTCTCTACCTGCATAAGACTCCACACTGAGTATGTAGCAGGGTTTTCTTTTAATCGGGCAACAAAATCAACCCAGTCCACCCACTCGTATGTTTCAACTTCCTCCGGACTCGGTATAGGCTCATTATCTACAAAAGCAACATATACTGGACAAATCTCATTTTCTACTATACCTTTCATCTCAGCTCTATATCGAAAATCAGGCAGTATCACCATCAAGCTTTCAGCTTTCAATCCAAGCTCAAACATTAGTCTACGTTTCACTGCGTCTTCTGTAGCTTCACCTGGTCCTGGATGACCACAGCAGCTATTGGTCCATACTCCCGGAAATACTTTCTTACTGAGGGCTCGTTGTGTCAAAAGGAACTTACCTTCTGCATTGAAAACATAACATGAAAAGGCTCTGTGTAAGGGAGTATTGGAGTTATGCGCCTCAAGCTTCGGCATCAACCCCACCTGCCTGTTATCATCATCTACCAGAACAACGAATTCTTGCATATTAATTAAGCTGCTTCACCTTAGTAATCTCAGGCATTTGATATCTTCTACGCTGAAACTGTTCATGCTGGAATCCATCAGGGAAAATACGTTCTGCCTGACCATAACGGTACTGTTTGAGAGCTTCCGAAATTAGGCCATTATTATGAGCATAGCCGACAAGCTCAAGTGAAGTGGATCTGGCATGTGGATTATTTAAGAAGGAATCAACCGTCTCCCAACGTTTATTACTGATTTCATCACTTGACGGGTGGAGAAGTTCTGCTGGATCTCCACCAAAAACCACTACCTCTACGCCACCCTTAGTTCCAGGTAGACTCAATAGCGGGATTTCTGGACGCCTCCCAAAACGTGCCCTCTGAAAATGATGACCAATAACTTTGATTTGTTCACCATCAATAATTTCCTCAATGAGCACTCCTTGAAGTGTAGAAAGATCTCCCTCCGGAGCATTTTGCTCCACATTAAACCTGATCGTTTCCTGCACAATAGCACGTTGCCCAATCTTTTTCCCCGTATCTGCTTTCCCTGTGTTTTCTTCAACTGTCAAAATGGGGAGATAGGCATCAGAGATGGCAGCTAACTTACTAGACACAATAATTGCCGCAATTCCCACGACTGTGGCCAGTACTTCGTCCGCCATAGTAAATTGAAGATCTTCTTCTTCTTTTGAAGAAATAAATTCTTTGACAGAACTCATAGCAGATCATTTACCACGGGTTATCTTTTGCAAAACAACCGCTTGTATCAATTACGTCGCGATTTTTTGCCAAATCATTCGTTTTTCCCTATAATGACTTCATGACTTCCCTCGTTCGGCGGATCCTGGCAGGTGACAGCCAGGCAGTGGAAATATTTTATGAGCAGTACTCGCCTCGACTGCTCAACTTTTTAAAACAGAAACTTCCCCGCCCCGAGGACGCGCAGGAAGTATTGAATGATGTTTTTCTAGACGCGATTGACGGGCTGCCAACCCTTTCCCGGGCTGCCAACCTCCAAGCCTGGCTGTATGCCATTGCCAGGCATAATGTAGGGGATTTTTATCGCAAAAGGAAGATTAAGTCACTGCTTTTATCACAATTTCCCTATCTTGAAATTGTGGCCGCGGAGGTTAATCAGCCTGAATTTCAGCTTGAAAAGCAGGAACTCAAGAAACACCTGCAAGAGACTTTCGCCAAACTGTCCGTTAAATACCGGCAAATTCTTGAGATGCACTACATTGAAGAAATGTCAGTCAAAATGATTTCCTTGCGACTCGATTTATCGTTTAAAGCCACTGAATCTCTCCTCTATCGGGCCAGACTCCAATTTATCAAGTATTATGAAGGAAGCTGAATTCGTCCGCCTACTACAGGAGCGTGCTAAGGAACAAAAAAGAGCCATGGAGCAAGCTCCCTTCCCGACTTTGTTTGTTTTTACGATAGAATGGCTGAGTGACCACCCTTGGAGATTCCTGATCCCCTTGGCATTTCTCATATCGCTGATTCTACGCAGCGCCATCGGAGCACCTTACACGGATTTTGTACTACGATTATTCCGGGGAATATGAAGCTCCCACTGTCTGACGGTGGGGTATCTTCTCTTTGCACGTCACAGGGAGCTGTCCTGCCTGCCGGCAGGCAGGAATCCCTCCGAAGCGAAAACTTGTCGCTCTGACCCCGCTTAGCGGGGCTGACCTGCGAGCTGACACTCTCGGTGTTTCGCGAAGGGGGATGAAGAACATGAGCAAGAGAATTTTAATCATTTACACAAGTTATATCTGGACCAAGATGCTGTTGGGCCTGACATTTCATCCCTACCGCTCCATAAGGGAGACTATCCGCCGCCCCGTTCTCGTACCGGTGATTTTCTCTCCCATCATGGCGATTGTCCTGCTTTTTATCGCTGCCAAAGTAGGATCACTCATCATCAGTATTTATGGACGGGAACGGGATCTTGTAGCTATCTTTTTAAGCACAACGCTTATTTCAATAATTTTCTGGCAGGCACTCTTAATTTATTTTTTTGTGAGCTACCTTGTAGGGGTCGGAAAAAGAGATTAGATTACTTACCTTACGCATGTCATTCTGAACGCAACAGGCAATGCCATCCTGATCCCGCCCTGGCGGGAGAAGGATCTACCTGTCTGCCGCCAGGCAGGGATTCTTCGCTACGCTCAGAATGACATAGAAAAGCTCTCTCAGGACGGGACAAAGTCTTCTTAACATGAGTTAGGTGATCCGCTTGATTTTCGGACCTTTCTTGGAGTCTTCCACCTCGTAACCCAATTTTTTAAGTTCAGCGCGGACTTTGTCTGCCATGCTGAATCTTCTGTTTTTCCGGTGATGCTCGCGCTCTGCTACCAGTGCCTTGATATGATCCGGTACAATGCCCTCATTTTCCCGGATTGTCTGTATGGCCTCTTTTATCTTTAGTCCCAGCACTTCGTCCATTTTAAATAACGAGGCGAGCTTGGCACCCGACGGATAATCTGATTTAACCAGTTCCCACATGACGGCAAGTGCCTCTGATGTATTGAGATCGTTGTTGAGTGCATCAAGAAATTTTTCCTCGTACGTCGGCACATTTCCCCGCCCGCCATCGCTACCTGCCCGCAAGGCCTGGCTATATGTGGCAGGCGGGTGCTCAGGCGTTAGCAGGCGGGCCTGTCCGCCATTGTCTGCAACTGCAGGCGCTGACAGGCGGGCATCCAGCTCGCCCCACGTGGCTGCCTCAGTATAGAGTTTCTTCAGCGCATTCTCTGCTCCGTCAAGCGCCGGAAACGTGAAGTTCATCTCTTGTCGATAATGCGTCTGCAGATATAAGTAGCGAAGACTCATCGGGTGATACCCCATCTTGGTCAAGTCATACACACGGTATGTGTTACCGACACTTTTACTCATCCGCTCCCCTTGCACGAGCACAAACGCCACATGCATCCAGTAGCGTGCGAACTTCTTGCCCGTTGCGGACTCTGACTGTGCTATTTCATTTGGATGGTGTGTCTGTTTAAGGTCAATTCCGCCGGCATGAATGTCAAGCGTATCACCAAGGTATTTCATACTCATCGCCGAGCACTCGATGTGCCAACCGGGAAACCCGATACCCCAGGGAGACTGCCACTCCATCTGACGTTTCGTAGAAACGTCATCCTGAGCGGAGTCGAAGGATCTTCCTCCCGGATAGCTAAATTTCCAGAGAGCAAAGTCACGTTGATTTTTCTTCTCAGGATTGACTTCTACCCGAGCCCCCTCTCTGATCTGATCGAGGTCGGAAAGCTTGCCATAGTCTTTATCTCTTGAGGTATCAAAGTATATACCGTCTGAAGTTTCGTATGTATAGCCCTTTTCCTCAAGCGTTTTAACAAGGTCAATCTGCTCTTTAATGTGGTCTGTGGCCCGGACCAGGTGCTGAGGCATTGACAAATTAAGCGCTTCAAAATCTTCCAGAAACGCGTCCGTATAAAACTGCGCTACCTCCCAGGCAGTCCTGCCCTCTTTTTGGGCCGCTTTTTCCATCCTGTCCTCGCCGGTATCCGCGTCGCCCGCGTTGTCTCCCGTCAGATGCCCGACATCCGTCAGGTTCATGACATACTCAACATCGTAGGCGTTTGCTTTGAGAGTCCGCACCAAAACATCAGACACAGTGTATGTCCGGAAATTGCCGATGTGGGCAAAGTTGTAGACAGTTGGACCGCAGGTGTACATACCGACACGCTTATCATGTAGCGGTTTGAAGTCTTCAACTGTCTTTGAAAGTGAATTAAAAATGCGGAGCATGGTATGCATTATAGCCTGAATCGAGGCAAATTACAAAGAAATCAAATTCTAGACCGATTATCTTGAAAAGATATTAATCCAGTAACTGTAAATTGAAGAGCTTAAGAATTTGAGACATATAATATTTTTTTGATTATTGAGTAATAAGTACCTGTAATTATTTCCTAGCGATTTCTTTTAGTTCAACATTTTCTTTGTGATGTTCAAATTTAACAATCCATCTGTCAAAGAAGCCGTCCTGTCCCAGCAACCCATACGGCAACTTTTTCATATCATCAGAAAATCCTACCTCGCATTTATGAGAAAACCCCCCAATTTTGAAGGTAATTTCATGAAAATATGCCGTTTGTGGCTCCCCAGACGTACCATGGAAAACAAGTGGTTTACCTGATTTTATATCTAATCCTAATAATTCCCCAATTTGGGCATGAAAGATACAATAATCCGCCCCAGAGTCAATTAATACTAAATAGCCAAACTTTCCGCTTACTCCATCAAGATCTATCTGGATAACAGGCCTAAAAGCTGATTTCCTATTTGGGAAGGGGCAGTTCGCAGGATCAACAGGAAATTTCTTATACTTAAAATTCATCTATAAAATATAAGTTCCATAATCCTTTGGAACTTTTGTCAATACAGGGTTTTTTTCGCCTTTCCCTCTTGCTTCTTCGATAACTTTTTTTGGACTACTTCCATAAGCAATAACCTTTGTTGAACCTTGCTTTAGGGCAATCCATTTACTTTCATACTGTTTTTCACTGAGACTTTTGGACAAATCTTGTGCTTTAAGTTTCATAATAGAATAATACCACAAACTTATTAAAATTATGTAAGTAACCTCAACATGTCTCCTGGTAGATACTATCCGGCGCCGAACTTGCGCTCGCGGCCCAGCGCCGCCTGCTGGACAGCCATGGGAGGCGCTTCTTTTTTCTGTTTTTCCTTCAGCTCTTCAAGTTGCTTTACCCTCTCCTCTTCTTCCTTCTCCCTCACCTCACCTTGGCGCTCCTCCTGTTGTTGAGGCCTGTTAAACGTAGGCTCGTAATACATTTCCTGGTGAAGCCGGCTTTTCAACGCCTCGATCTTTTGTAGCTCCTCGGGTGTTTTCTGACTGTTGCCGGCTGCGGCAAGAGTCTGCATCTCTGCCGGGATTTTTTTGTCGGATTTGTCTGACGGCGCGTAGAGCTCATTGACGAAATTTTTGGTCGCCTGCTGGTCGGCAACTTGCGCTGCGGCCTGTGCGGCTTCGTTGGTACCACTGTCCGGCATGGAAGGCAAGTGTGGATTTTGGGTCTGGGCGCCAGCCGGCTGCTTTTGAGAAGGGGATTTACCTGTTACTTGTGTTACTGCTGTCTGCACGGCCGCCTTCCCATGCTGTACAGCTCCCTGCTCAATCTCCTCACCTATTTCCCCCAGTTTACCAAATGGATTCGCGGCCATACATGTATGCTAACAAACGCGTACGAGAAAAACAACCGACCACAGTGCACGTATGAGTTCACTCTTCTGACACAATTTTTGTCACTCCGAGGAGGAACGACGAAGTCCTGCAGAGCAGGATCCTCCTCTGGAGGACAATCTCCCTTCCAAAAGATCGCCACGGTCGCCTCAGGCGACCTCACGATGACGGTGTTATGTTAGGAGTATGAACAGTTACCAGTACACGGTATCATTTTCTGAAGCACATTCAAAAATTATATATTGAATTTTCGTCTAAAGTCTATCACTATGTAGTGGTAGACTTAATGCTTCAAATTCCCCTGGCCCTGTGTTTCCAGGTTACTGCCAGATCATCATCTCCCATTTGGGAGTCTGTGACCTGAACTCCGGTTGAATCGGAGAAACTCGCTTTGCCTTGTCGTAGCCCCGCTCAGCGTGGCGTGACAGGATTCAAGATCCAGAAATTTCTTTCGCTGGATTCCGTCCCACCATGGCGGGGCAGAATGACAATTCACGGCACACCGCGTAGAATTACTCCGCAGATGTATCCTTAAGACGGATTAATGTCGCAGATAATATGTGTAAGATATCGCGTTGGAAGTATAATTTCTTACTGTTAGTAATCTTGCCTGCCTTCCATGGCCCGGTCAAGTGTCGTCGGATCGGCATATTCGAGATCCGCGCCAATAGGCAGACCCCGTCCGATACGTGTGACCTTAATGCCCGGATACTGTTCCTTGAGACGCTTGGCAATATACATAGCTGTTGCCTCGCCTTCCATGGTGGGGTTGGTTGCCAGGATTATCTCAGGTATCTCTGACTCCCCGCTGCCGTTCCGGGGACGAAGACGCGAAAACAGTTGCGAAATAAATATCTCGTCAGGACCGATATTGTTGAGCGGATCGATCTTGCCATGCAGTACATGGTAGAGTCCCCGGTAATTCCGGCTTTTCTCAAGCGCCAGTACATCAAGCGGCTGTTCAACCACACAGATGACGGACCGCTCCCGTTTCATATCTGAACAAATTCCGCAGGGATTTTCTTCTCCCACGTTATAACAGACTGAGCAGACAACAGTATTTCTTTTGAGGTTGGAGAGGGCTTCGGCAAAACTATCAAGCTCATGCTGCGGCACATGTAGTAGATAAAAGGTCAAGCGCTGCGCTGTCTTGGGGCCAATACCCGGCAGACGCTCAAAGCTTTCAATCAGATTTTGTACTGCTCTTGGGATTTTCATAATTCAGAGAGCTCAGAACACTCGAAATTTCGGATAATCAGTGTACAAAAACTCTGAGTATCTGAAAAGATACTATCCGTCTCATAACAGTTCACACTTCTGACGCGATCTTGTCATCCTGACCCGCCGGCTGGCGGAGAAGGATCTTGTTGAAAGAGATTCTTCCCCCGCTAAGCGGGGTCAGAATGACGGTGTTATGTTAGAGCTGTGAACAGTTACTCCGTCTCTCTGACCCCTCTGAGTTCCCCGGGTTTTCTGAGAAAAAACCATTCAGACTTTCAGCGCTTTCGCGATTACCCCAGAAACGGAAACAATACCGAGTTTTTGGAACAGCTTTTCTTTGGGGACGTAGACAGTATCCGTGACGATGACTTGTGAAATTAATGAGTTTTCAAGAAGCTCAGGTGCTTCTTTGGAGAAAATAGCATGTGTAGCCATGGCGATCACTTCCTCCGCACCGTTTTGCCTAAGCAGCCTGGCCGCCTCTACCATCGTCTTGCCTGACGAGATCATGTCATCCACCATAATCGCCCGTTTTTTTATCTCTCCATCAAAACTTACTGCCTCAACATTGCCCGTACTCAGATCACGGTCCTTGACAACTGTTACATACGGCATATTATCAAGCATTTCGGAGAGCTCCTTGATCCGCCTGATGCCTCCCATGTCAGGCGAAACGAGCACTGCCTCGTCGTTATCCCATCCGCGATCTTTAATCAGCTTGGCAAATTCCGCCAATGCAGATAGCTCTCTGACCGGCCTTTGGAATACTTCCGCGATCTTAACGGAATGAAGATCAAAAACAATAAATCTGTCAATCCCCGCAGATTCCATGGCGCGAACCACAACATCCAGGGATACCGCTTCGCCGTCTCTGAAGACGTGATCCTGTCTCTGATACCCGAGATATGGTACAACCGCTGTCACAGAACGCGCCCCCGAGCGTTTCAGACCGTCCGCTAGAAACAAAAGCTCCAGATAATGTCTGTCAACAGGTGGTGAGGTAGGCTGGATAATTACTGTCTCTTCGTCGACTACCGGCCCCACGACACGGACTCGCCTCTCACCATCCGGAAAGACGAAAATTTCCCGCTCGGAAAGCGTTTCCCCCATTGCGTCTGTTACTGCCTCGGCAAGAGACAGGTTGGCACTGCCGGCATAAATTTTCATAACATTTTTTAAATTCTGCAAGCAAGAAAGACTATATAAATAGTCGATCTATATCATTTTGTTCACAAATTGTTTACTTCAGCACAGATGTCATTTGCCACCCATACCGCCGAGCAAACCTCCCAGACCTCCGCTCATCGACTGTAGTTTTTTGGCTGCCACTTCCTGGGATTTCTTTACCGCTTCGTTGA
>JAKAMH010000014.1 GCA_021813005.1 bacterium | reverse complement strand
GCCTGGAGGCCGGAAGTTAAAACGACATGGCTGTCTGTTACGAGCGCTTGGGCTTTTCTGAGGATGTCTTCAATCGTCAGCTCAGGCATGTTGTTCCTCCAGTTCCTTCCAGATTTCATGTCCCAGATCGGGATTCCACATAGCGCCTGTTGCTGATTGTACAACATCGGCTCCACGGGCTCTATACGCCAAGAAATCCCGGGCAGACATAACTCCGCCAACCCCAATGATGGCAAAGCCCGCCTTGAGTCTTTCTCTTACCCTTGTGAGTCTTGCAATCATGTCTAAACCCGCTTCACGGATGCCGGCGCCACAAATACCGCTCTTCAGCCTGCCCTTGCCCGGCAGTGCCTGCTTGCCCTTCTCATCTATCACCGGCGCCGCGATAGTGTTGATGGCGGCGATGCCTGAGATAAACGGCAGCGAGCGTTTCACTATATCCGTAAGTAAGTCTTCCTGATCTGCTGTGAAGTACCCGAGCTTCATCAGAAGGTGCGTATCCCCAATTTTCTCTTTGGTAAGCCTGACAATGCGTTCTACGGCCTCCGGGCTGTAACAGAGCACACCCTCCGAGGCGACATTTGGGCAGGAGAGGTTGACCTCAATCACTTTGGCGCCTGCCTGCCTTGCCAGTAGCGCCGTTAGAGCGAAATCCTTGTAGTAATCATCCGGTGTAAAATGTTTTTTAATGGTTCCCACGACACTGGCTATCAGCAGTTGTCCTTCACCCTGGTAGGAGAGCGCTTTTTTCATGTCGGCCTGCCAGAAATCAGGGCCCTTGGACGGGTTGCCGAACGAATTGGTTATAGAGAGCTCTCTTGCGGGAGAGTCTGTTACCGGCCTGCCGATGAGCGGTTTCTCGGCAAGTTTCGGTGTCAGCTGTCCGGGAATTTCAACAGATAAAACGTTGGGAAACTCATTGACCGGAAACGGATCACTTCTCTGCGTTTTGTAGTGAACGACGTCGAAGCCGAGGAGAAAGGCAGCTTCGACAAACGACGAATTAAGAAGGGGGCCGGCAGGAATGCCAAATGGGGTGTTTAGCTGAAAATCAAGAAATGGATAGGTGTGAGTGAGGCGGCGCCTGGGGACAGAGATTGGTCTGTGAGAAATAACCGGTCCGTTTTCAAAATTTTTGTCGTAGGGAAGTGACGGATCGTAAAATACTGGTTGCATATGGTTATGTATTGCGGTGCCGTCTTCGTCTGCCGGCAACATCGATCTCCAAAATTGCCCGGCGCAGGTTTGCCTCGGCAAGGGCAAAGTCCCGCTCAGAAACACTTTCCCGTGACCTTTTAAGCACCTCTTCAGCCTGTCTTCTGGCTTCAAGTGCCTTCTCGACAGAGATGTTCTCTGAAGGCACGGCATAGTCGGAAAGAATTGCTACCTGGTCATTTTGTACCTCGCAAAATCCGCCGGTTACTGCGATATAGTTTACTCCCTTCTTTGTTTTAACTGCAAGTTCTCCGTGTACTAACTCGGTAAGAAGATTTTCGTGATGGGGAAGAATAGTTATTTCGCCGGTCACTGTGGGAACACGAATCTCATCTGCCGGCTCGTTGAGTATTGTCGCATCAGGGGTAATTATTTGCACATCCATGTTATTTTTTGTTCGCCCGAGCCTCGTCTATTGTGCCTACCATGTAAAATGCCTGTTCGGGTAGGTCATCATGCTTGCCCTCCAGTATTTCCTTAAAACCCTTGACGGTGTCTTCCCGTTTAACGTATTTTCCGGGTTGCCCTGTAAAAATCTCGGCAACAAACATTGGCTGACTTAAGAAGCGCTGGATCTTGCGTGCCCTGGCGACGATTGTCTTATCTTCGTCCGACAATTCGTCAATGCCGAGGATCGCGATGATGTCCTGCAGGTCTTTATAGCGTTGCAGTACCTGCTGGACACCCCGGGCTACTTCGTAGTGCTCTTGTCCAACGACCTCCGGCGTCAGAATGCGCGAGGTTGAGGTAAGTGGATCAACGGCGGGGTAAATTCCCTGTTCAGCAATCGAACGTTCAAGTGTAATTGTTGCGTCAAGATGGGCAAAAATTGTTGCGGGGGCAGGATCCGTATAATCGTCAGCCGGGACATAGACAGCCTGGAGTGAGGTAATGGAACCCTTCTTGGTTGAGGTAATCCTCTCCTGCAGCTGGCCGATTTCCGATGCCAGTGTCGGCTGGTATCCCACAGCCGAGGGGAGACGCCCAAGAAGTGCCGAGACCTCCGACCCTGCTTGCGCGTAACGGAAGACATTATCAATAAAAAGCAGTACGTCTTCATTTTTTTGGTCGCGGAAGTATTCAGCCATGGTGAGCGCGGTCAGCGCTACCCTAAGCCGGTTGGCAGGAGGTTCGTTCATCTGGCCATAGACCATGACAGTCTTGTCCATGACGTTTGCCTCAAGCATCTCCAGCCATAGATCAGTGCCTTCACGGGTTCGCTCGCCGACGCCGGCAAAGACCGAATGCCCTTTGTGTTCCTGGGCGATATTTCGGATAAGTTCTTTGACGATAACCGTCTTACCGACACCTGCCCCTCCAAATATGCCGATTTTACCTCCCTTGGTAAACGGGGCAATGAGGTCGATAACCTTCAGACCAGTTTCCAGGATTTGCGGTTCAGTTTGCTGTTCCGTAAGAGAGGGCGGTTGTCTGTGGATGGGATGAAATGAAACGCCCTTGGTACTGAAAGGTTTTCCATCAATTACCTCGCCCAGTACGTTAAAGATGCGCCCAAGTGTTTCGTTGCCGACAGGCACAGTGATCGGGGCAAACGTCCGTGTTACTTCGGCCCCTCTGGGGAAGCCGTCGGTTGAACCGAAGGCAAGTGTACGCACTTCATGGCCGCCTGTTTCAAACATAACCTCAAGCGTTAGTCGCTTGTTCTTATCGATTGCAATCTGCAAGGCTTCACCGATTGCCGGTAACTCCTCTTCAAAATAGACGTCGATTACCGGACCTTGAATGCGGACAATAATGCCTGGTTTTTGTTTCTTTTCTGCCATAGTTTAATTATGATACCGCCGCGGCGGATGCGCCTGTGATGTCCAGTAGCTCACTGGTGATCTTGGCCTGTCTCGTCTTATTGTATTCGAGCCTCAGGTCTTCTATTATATCATTTGCATTATCTGTGGCATTCTGCATAGAAACCATCCGGCTTGCCTGCTCTGAAACGAAATTCTCAATAAGCAGACGGTAGAGAGACATGTCGATGTAGTGCTTCAACAGGGAAGGAAGAAGTTCGCTGATTGACGGCTCAAAAAGATAGGGAAGTGTACTGTCATTTTCTGTCTCCGGCAGAGCGACCGGCAGAAGCGTTGAAATCTTCGGTGTCTGAGTGAAAAAACTGGTGAAATGCGTTGAGAGAACTTTGACGGAGTCAACTTTTTGGCTCAGGAAATACTCATCAATCAGTTGCACGATCGGGTAAACGGCAGCAAAAGTCGGCGTTGTTGTACCAAAAGGAAATGTTGCGACGATGTTTTCAGTCAAATATGCAACTTTCCCCTCTGCTTTCTTACCGATGACGATATACGAAGCTTTTTCCTCCTGTCTATTGAATTGGAAAAACTCTTTCATTAGGTTGGTCACCAGTGCGCCGCAGAGCCCTTTATCGGGAGACATCACAATCAGCAGGCTCCGACCGGTCGACTGTCGATTTTCAAGGTACGGGTGGGAAAATGTTGCCAGGTCGACGCTTCTTCCTATCATCTGCGTCATGCTGGTGAGTCGTTCAACGTATGGTCTCGTAGAGAGCGCCGCGCTCTGCGCTTTTTTCATTTTCGATGCGGCAATCATCTGCATGGCTCGGGTCGTCTTTGAAATGTTCTGGGCTGCTTGGATACGCCTTTTCAGTGATAGAATTGTGGCCATTTATTTGGTAAATCCTTTCTTAAATTCTTGTACTGCCTTTATCAGCTGTTTGCCGGTTTCGTCGTCAATTTTTTTGCCTTGTGCGAGTGTAGCAAGCAGTTTCTTCTGTCTGGTTTGCATATACTCATGCAGCTCCTGTTCAAATCGTGAAACGTCTTCCACCGGGACATCATCCAGCAGACCATTATTAACAGACCAAATACTGATAACTTCAAGCGGTTCAGGTAGGGGACGGTATTGCGGTTGCTTCAGAACTTCAGTTAATCGTTTTCCCCGTTCCAGGTCTCGCAGTGTGGTCTCATCAAGTTCACTGCCGAACTGTGCGAACGCCGCCAGTTCACGATACTGGGCGAGGCCAAGCCGCATCTTCCCGGCGACCGATTTCATGGTACCGGTCTGGGCCGAGCCTCCCACACGTGAGACAGAGCTGCCGGCATTAATGGCCGGCCTGATTCCGATATTGAAAAGGTTGGATTCAAGAAAGATTTGACCGTCGGTAATGGAGATGACATTGGTTGGAATGTAGGCAGAGATGTCACCCGCCTGTGTTTCAATAATCGGCAGAGCGGTGATGGAGCCGCCACCGTTTGCCGCGTTGAGCCTGACAGCCCGCTCAAGGAGTCTACTATGCAGATAAAAAATGTCTCCCGGATATGCTTCACGTCCCGCCGGACGTCTTAAGACAAGTGAAAGTTGCCGGTATGCCCAAGCATGTTTGGTGAGATCGTCATAGACAATAAGGACGTCTTCGCCTTTTTCCAGGAAATATTCGGCGATTGCCACACCGGCATACGGCGCCAAATACTGTAAAGCGGCCGGATCGGAGGCAGTCGCGGCGACAACAATCGTGTAGTCCATCGCTTCTTCTTCCTTGAGCCGGTTGATGATCTGCGCCACGGAGCTCTCCTTCTGGCCGATCGCGACATAGATACAGTAGACCTGCTTTACCTCCTTGCCGTCTTTTGCCTGTTGTTTCTGGTTTATGATCGTGTCGATCGCGATAGCCGTCTTGCCGAGACCCCGGTCGCCGATAATCAGCTCTCGCTGACCGCGTCCGATCGGAATCATGGCATCTATGGCCTTAATACCTGTCTTGAGCGGCGTGTCAACCGGCTGCCGTTCTACAACACCGGCGGCGATACGCTCGAGGGGCATATTCTTCCCTTGCTTAATTTGCGGTTTGCCGTCCAGTATGACACCAAGCGGATTGACTACGCGGCCAAGCAGTTCATCTGAGGCGGGAATGGAAAGCAAAAGCTCCCCGCGTTTTACCGTGTCTCCCTCTTTGATCTGTGAACCCTCGTCCAGCAGAATGATTGAAACCGAATCCTCGTCAAGGTTGAGTACGACTCCTCTCGCACCTTTATCAAAGATGACAAGTTCTCCCATTTCAACCTTTGAAAGGCCTGAAACGGTTATGATACCATCGTTGTTACGCTCGACTTTGCCAACGTTTTGTGACCTGAGGTCCTGATTAAACGCATGTAATCTTGATTCCAGTTGTTTTATAATCTCGTCACTTGTTACCATAGGTTTACTCTCCAATATACTGCCTTAAGGTCTCCAATCTGTCATGTAAGTTTAGTCCAAACACGTTATCACCGTCCGTTATTCTCATTCCCATCAGCAGCTCCGGGGCAACACGGTAAACAAGCTGCTTATTCGGGTACAGCATGGTTACCTTCTCTGTAAGTTTTTGACTCGGCGCCGCTGCAAGATCAACATATATTGTCTCTTTTTTAATCCTTTTTTTCAACCCGCCAATATACGCCTTAAGCTGTTGCCTGTTCAGTGCGTCCGCGATCTTGCTGACTTCCTGCCTGTTCAGTTCGCCCTTCCTGAAACTCAGCTCGACAAGTTGCTTTAATAATCGTTGATGCATTAATCAGCCTTCCTTTTGATTTTCTTGAGTGCCTGCTGCATGACCACTTCCTGTTGCTCTTTTCCGACCAAATCTCCCACTGACTGGTTGAGAAGCTGGATTGCCAGGTCGCTGATATGGGCAGATAATCGCTTTTCGGCTTCACGGGTCTCCTGAGATATTTGTGATCTTGCGTCACTGAGTATCCGCTCCGCTTGTTTTTTGGCCTCCTGCTCAGCCAGTACTATCAGTTCGTCTCGTTGTTTCCTCGTTTCGTCAAGCAGCGCCCTTGCCTCGTTTTGTGCCTTTTTAAGTGTTTCACGTTCACGCTGTGCCGTTTTTTCAAGGAGCAGGCGAGCCTCCTCAGCCTGCCTCAGTCCGTCTTTGATGGTTTTGTCCCTGGCCTTTAACATGCTCAAGATCGGTTTATATAAAAACCGTTTCAGCACATAAAAGACTATCAAAAAATTTATTACTTGCGCAGCAAGTAACACCGGGTTGAGCCCGAAATTCTTAATAATTTCCATATAATTATTTAAGGAATGCCAGGATTAATGAATAAATAGCGATAGCCTCAGCAAACGCCATACCCAAAAGCATTGCCGGCAAAATTCTTCCGGTTGCATCAGGGTTACGACCAATTGCCTCCATAGCTTTCATGCCGATAAAGCCGATTGCCAGTGCAGGGCCGATTCCGCCGATAGCGATGATAAGACCGCCAGAGATACTGAATGTCACTTTGCAATCACCTCCTCCGCTTCATGTCCGCCGTGATGAGGTGTCATCAGGATGGACATGAATACCATGGTCAGCATAGCAAAAATGAGAGATTGGACCAAACCGACGATAACTTCAAGTAACATAAACGGGATAGGAAAAAGAAATGCAAAAAGGGACGCAATTGTCGCCAGTACTACCTCCCCAGCCAATATATTACCAAAAAGTCGGAAAGAAAGCGAGATGACTTTGGTAATCTCGGAAATAATTTCAAGTAGCCCCACGAACAGGTTTATGGGATTAAGTGAAAAATATCTGCTTAAGTATTCTTTCAAGCCGATCGTATTAATGCTAAGCGCGTGTGTGGCGACGAGTGAAATCAGTGAAAGACCGAGTGTCAGGTTCAGGTCGCTGGTAGCACTGCGGAGAAAGGGAACGAGGTGTCTCTCAGACCCGGAGCCAACAAAAAAACCAACACTGGAAAAACCAGGGATGAGGCCGCTCCAATTGGCAATCAGAATAAACAAAAAAAAGCTCATGAAATAAGGAAAGATTTTGGCTGTATTCTTACCTGCAACCGATTCGGTAAGGTCGTAAAACGTCTCAGTTACTATCTCTACAATGTTTTGGAATACGCCGGGGATTGTCTGTATATGCTTTTGCAGATACCAGACTCCTGCAAAAATCACTCCATCAACAAAGATAGTGTTGACAAGCGTATTGGTTACAGGAAGAGGTCCCAGTCTCAGTAATATTTCAGGTGCGAACTCTGTCACGTACCTTATTTTACTGGCTACGGGCAGGTAAGTCAAGAACGAAAGTTAAGAGTTTGGGCTGATTAGACAACTATATTCTGCGCTGCAGTGATTGTGTCGACAATAATAACCGGTCTATCGTTTTTGGTATCCAGCTTTCCCCGTATGACGACAACCTGATCGTTTTGCAGAAGGCTTTTATACTGCTCAAAGGTGCGGGGAAAGACAACACACTCAATCGTGGAGGCTTTTTCGTCTCCCAGGACGAAAAATGCCATCTCGCTATTAGATTTTTTGGTAAAGATCTTGCGTGAGGCCTCGATAATTCCGCCGACCGTCACGCTCGTGCCCTCATTTTCTCCGTCCAGCAGGTCAAGCTCATGTGTTACTTGGTTTTTTATCTGCCTGAGTGTTTGCAGATGCGGATGCGACGTCAAGTAGAAGCCAAGCAACTCTTTCTCGAAGCTGAGCTTTTCAGTGTCGGAGAAGTCATCAACCTCAACTGCGGTAAATTCAATTTTTGTCGGGTTATTGCTATCTTCAATCGTGTCAAACAATGATGCTTGTCCCTCAGCCGCCTGCTTTTTTATTTGTGATATCTTACTTAGGATTTCGGGAAGCGAGATTAGGAGGCTTGCCCGATTGCCAAACTTATCCATCGCTCCGGCTTTTATCAGGCTTTCGATAATTTTCTTGTTGATGGACGTCAGACTTACTCTGGTACAAAAGTCCGGAAAACTGATAAATTCACCCGCCTTTCGGGCTGCCAGAATGTTTTCGATGGCTGCTTCTCCGACATTCTTGATAGCGGACAAGCCAAAGCGAATTTTTGTTCTATCTTCAATGCTGAAATCACTCTCCGATTTATTGATATCGGGCGGAAGAACCGTTATGACAAGCCGTTTACACTCGGCGATTGCTTGGGCTACCTTCTCGTTCTTCGCAGGCCCTGTAGTTCCCCTGGACTCAGCGGTAAGCAGCGCTGTCATGAACTCAACCGGAAAATGGGCTTTCAGATACGCGGTGCGGAAGGCAATTGTAGCGTAACAGGCAGCGTGTGCTTTATTAAATCCATAGCCGGCGAAGGGAGCGATAAGATCAAAGAGCTCCTGGGCCTTCTGCTTGGCTATGCCGTTTTTCAGGCAGCCTGCGATAAACATCTCCTGTTGTTTTTTCATGTCAGCGGGAATTTTTTTACCCATAGCCTTCCGAAGCTTATCAGCCTCAAGCCATGAGTAACCGGCAAGCGCAATGGAGGTGAGTAGCACGTCGTCCTGGTAGGTGAGGACGCCGTATGACTCCTGTAGAATTTCTTTGAGTTTCGGATGAGGATAGGTGATAAGACTTGGGTTATTTTTTTTCTGGATAAACTCCGGAATATTATTCATCGGTCCCGGACGATACAGGGCTACCATTGCCTGGAGGTCAAAAATTGTATTTGGTTTGAGTTCCTTGATGTAGCGGCGCATACCGGCAGATTCAAGCTGAAAAATGCCGGTTGTTTCACCCTCAGACAGAAGTGCGTACGTTCTGTGGTCATCCAGCGGGACTTTCATGAAATCTACCTCTTTTCCCTGATTTTCCTTAATGAACCGTAAGGCTTCCTCAATAATGGTGAGGTTGCGAAGGCCGAGAAAGTCCATCTTCAGTAGCCCTACACCATCCTCACCGACGGTATACATGTCATACTGCGTGACAACCTTGTTACCTCTTGTTTCTCTTTGTAAGGGCGTATATTCGGTGAGCGGTTTGTCGGCTATCACTACGCCGGCGGCATGGACTGACGCATGGCGGGCAACCCCTTCAAGTTTACGTGCGACGTCCAGAAGTCTTCTGGTATCGCCCTCGCTCTCATAGGCGCGCCTCAGGTCAGGACTCTGCTCAAGTGCCATGTCTATTGTCATGGAATGTCCCTGCCAGCCTGGCGGAATCATCTTGGAAATCCTATCCGGACCGGCGTATGGCATGCCAAGCGCTCGCCCAGCATCCCGCACCGATCCCCTTGCTTCCATGGTGCC
Source organism: bacterium (assembly GCA_021813005.1). GTDB lineage: Bacteria > Patescibacteriota > Microgenomatia > Levybacterales > UBA12049 > JAKAMH01. The sequence goes on along the minus strand of JAKAMH010000014.1, from coordinate 6,070 downwards.
AAATGTGATAATTTGTGCGACTTTGTCCTCGCCATATTTTTGTGTCACATAAGAGATGACCTCGTCCCGCCTGGTGTCCGCAAAATCAAGATCAATATCCGGGGCAGATGGCCTGTCAGGGTTGAGGAAGCGTTCAAAAGGAAGCTTGAAGTAGAATGGGTCAACGTCCGTTATCCTTAGTGCGTACGAGACGATAGAACCGGCTGCCGATCCGCGGCCAGGGCCGACGGCTATGCCGTGGTCTTTGGCCCAGTTGACGAAGTCGGCAACCACCAGAAAGTATGTTTCATACTTCTTCTTAAGGATAATTGAGAGTTCATAATCAATTCGCTCTTTAATTTCGCGTGTCACTTTGTCAAATCTATCCTCAACTCCTGTGTCCACCAGTTTCTTAAGATATTCTCCGGTTGTCATGCCCTCAGGCACCTCAAAAATAGGCATGTGCCACTTGCCGAGCGTTATCTCAACCTGGCAGCGGTCAGCAATTTTGACTGTATTTTCCAGCGCTTCCGGCAGATCCGGAAAGAGCGTAGCCATCTCATCCTCGCTCTTGATATAAAAATCCGGTGAGTCAAGCATCGTGAGGCCCCGGTTTTTCTCGAGGATGGTGTTCTGCGTCTGGATGCAAAGCAGAATCTCATGCGCCTCAGCATCATCTTTTCGTATGTAATGGTTATCGTTGGTAGCCACGAGGGGGAGGCCAAGTTTGCGGGACAAGGAGATGAGTTTGGTGTTGGCGAGTTCGAGGTTTGGAACTTTCTGATGCCGCTGTAGTTCCAGGTAAAAATGATCGGGCCCGAATATCTTTGCCAGTCTAATTGCCCTGTTTTCAGCCAGCTCGTCCTGCCCCTCTATGAGCGGCTCAGTTACGTATCCGGAAATACAGGCAGACAAACAGATAAGTCCTTCGTGATATTTTTCCAGTAGCTCAATGTCTGTCCTTGGCTTGTAATAGTAGCCTTCAAGGTGCGAGACAGTAATGATTTTCATTAGATTTTTATAGCCTGTCTCGTTCTCCGCCAGGAGAATTAAATGGTTATACCCTTTGTCTACACCGGCTTCTTTGTCCTGAAGAGACCTGTTGGCGACATACACCTCACAGCCGATGATAGGTTTAATCCCTTGTCTGAGACACTCCTGATAGAATTTAATCACACCATAAAAATTGCCGTGATCGGTGATGGCGATCGCGCTCATATGGAGCTCTTTGGCCCGGCCGACGAGATCTTTGATTTTGGCGAGTCCGTCGAGGAGTGAGAACTCGGAATGATTGTGTAGGTGTACAAACTCAGCCATTAATATTTACTTTATTTTTTTCAACATTTTTTTGACTCATAAGCCTTCTGTCGACTTGTCTCATAAGTGCGTCAGCGGTCAGATCTCCTTGAAATCTTCCACCGCCTATCGTGGTAGTAACTGAGGTAAACGTCAATCTGTTCTGCTTATCTGTGGTAATAAAATCTTCAGAACTTATACTCTCTCGTACACGTTCTGCAATACTTTGCAACTCATCATCTGTTGAAACTCCCTCAAGTAAAATTGCAAACTCATCACCACCTATGCGACTGAAATAGTCAGTCTGCTCATCCTGTTTAGACCGTTGAATGCCGCCGGGTACTTCAGTTGGCGCTTGTCGTATGACACGGAGAATTCTTGCAGCATATTGTTGTAAGATCATATTAGCCCCGAGATGTCCAAATTCACTATTTAATTCTTTTAAGCCGTCAAGATCTAGTAGAAGTAGTCCAAACGATTCACCTTTTTGAACAAGTTCCTGTAAATGTTCTTCAAATGCTCTTTTGTTTGGCGATTCTGTAAGAGAGTCTTCTCGTGATTGAAGATACGCAAGGGTGTATCGCAAATCACCTGCAGCCAACCAGTCGGCCACCTTTCTATTCCTGCCTTCAGCCGTTAGCTCGCCACTCGCGACTCGTCTATCGAGTGCATCTAACTTTAGTCTATACGCATTGGCTTGTTCATTAAACTCTCTTGCTGGATCAGGCTCAGGTTTCGGGAGTAGAGGAGGAGACTCAGCTAAAGTCTCTTGCGTATCTTTGAATTCTGCCATATTATTTGAGTGTGTCGATGAGAATTTGTTTGACAGTGTTGGCGTCGACCTTCTTTCCTAGCTGGCGCATTGTCTGTCCGAGTAAAAACATTATGACAGATTCTTTACCTGATTTATAGTCCGTCACAGCCTTTTGATTTTCGGAGAGGATTTTTTCTACCGCCCTCTGAAGTTCTTCAGGGTTAAGTTCATCCAGCTTGTTTTCAGCCACGATTTGCTTTACCACCTCGGCAGGGTGAGTCTTCTCATAGTCAATTTTCTGATTGATGATGGTGTTGGCTATATCCCTGTGTGAGACGTTATGGTCTATCCCTATCTTGGCGGTCTCTTCAAAAAAGTTGGCCAGATTTTTATCTCTCGTTAAGATGTCTGCGTCCTGATGTGGTAGGCCATATTCAGTGGAAAATCTGACAATTTTTTCATCCCGCAATTCTGGCAAAGACTCGCGAAGTCTGCTAATTTCCCTGTCTGTCCAGATCATTGGCGGAATATCCGGCTCCGGAAAGTAGCGGTAGTCATTGGCTTCTTCCTTGACTCGTTGTGAGTAAGTAAGACCCTTGTTCTCGTTCCATCCTCGTGTCTCCTGCAGGGGTGTTTCGCCCTTATCCAGCAGTTTTAATTGCCTGTCTATCTCAAAATTGATAGTTTTTTCAACAAATCTAAAAGAATTGATATTTTTCACCTCTACTTTGTAACTAGGAAGGACTTTGGGGTCAGTACTGAGCGAGATATTGGGTTCCAGCCTCATATCTCCCTTCTCCATATCTGCATTGGAAACCTCCAAATATCTCACAATATACTGCAGGTTTTGCAGGTATTCTTTAACATCCTCTGCGTCATGAAAGTCCGGCTCCGTGACTATCTCAACAAGCGGCACGCTCGATCTATTGAAATCTATTAGACTGACAGCCGCGCCGTTTACTGTCTGATGAGTAAGTTTACCCGTATCTTCTTCCATATGGACACGCCTGATACGGATGAGATTGCCCGAAGCGAGCTTCATGTGCCCGTTTATGCCTACAGGCAGGTCATACTGGCTAATCTGGTAGCCCTTGGGCAGATCAGGGTAAAAATAGTTTTTGCGGTCAAATTTTGAAAACTCCGAAATCCTACAGTTCAGGGCGAGCGCTACCATCATGCACCACTCCAGCGCTTTTTTGTTCGGTACGGGAAGCGCTCCCGGCAGACCAAGACAGACAGGGCAAGTATGCGTGTTGGGAGGTTTGCCGAAATAATCAGCAGAGCAGCTGCAAAACATCTTACTCTTTGTTTTGAGCTCCACATGTACCTCAAGTCCGATGATCGGCGTGTATTTCATAATGCCGGCTTCTCCGTCCAATAGGCTTTTTCTGATTCAAAAGCGTGGCCGACGCGAAAGAGCAACTCTTCTGAGAAGTGCGGCCCAAGAATCTGTAAACCGTTGGGGAGGCCGTCTATGAAGCCTGCCGGCACGGTGAGGCCCGGAATCCCTGCTAAATTGGCTGTCACGGTAAAAATGTCAGACAAGTACATCTTGAGCGGATCCGCCATCTTTTCTCCAAATTTCCAGGGGAGAGTGGGGGATGACGGAGTAATAATCACGTCAACTCCGTTGTCTGCCGGATCAAAAGCCTTTTCAAAGTCCTGCTTGATGAGCGTTCTCACCTGCATGGCCTTTTTGTAATACGCATCATAGTAACCGGCCGAGAGGACGTACGTGCCGAGCATGATGCGCCTTTTTGCCTCATCCCCAAAATGGGATCTGTCATGTCCAAAACGGGTGCCATCATAGCGTGCGAGATTAGATGATACCTCAGCCGTCTGAACGATGTAATAGACGGCTATTGCGTATTCCGTATGTGGTAGTGAGATTTCAACTAGTTTTGCGCCTTGCCTTTCAAGAATACCTAGTGCCTGTTCTGTCTGTATTTTGATACGGGAGTCAAGTCCCTTAATAAAATACTCCTTTGGTACACCAATCTTTAGTCCCTTAACTCCTTTTTGTATGTCCTTGAGGTAATCCGGGACCGCTTTTTCGGGCGTTGTAGCATCTCTTGGATCTTTACCAGCCGTAACCGAGAGAAACATAGCGCTGTCAGAGGAGGTTTTCGTGAAATGGCCGATAGAGTCAAGGGATGAGGCCATAGCAATAACCCCGTAGCGGCTTACACGCCCATAGGTGGGCTTTAGCCCCACGGTATTGGTAAATCCGGCTGGTAGTCTGATAGAGCCTCCTGTGTCCGTTCCTGTGGCCCCTAGACACATATCTGCTGCGACAGCCGTGGGTGAGCCGCTTGAGGAGCCGCCCGGGACATAGGCCGGATTATAGGGATTTTTGGTGGGTTCAAAATCGGAGTTCTCGCCGGAGGATCCATGTGCCCAGGCGTCGCAGTTGGTTTTGCCGAGGATAACCGCTCCGGCGTCTTTGAGGCGCCTGACAACCGTGCCGTCGTACTGGGGAACGTAGTTCTCAAGCACACGGGAGGCAGCTGTAGTGCGGATCCCTTGGGTGACAAATAAATCCTTAAGAGCAATGGGAATACCAAGTAGGGGAGTTGTCTCGCCGTTTTTCAGTCTTTTGTCTGCCTTGTTTGCCATTGTCAGTGCAGTATCTTCCACAACTGTTAAAAATGCTTTTAGATTCTCATCATATTTTTTGATGCGATCAAGAAAGCCTTGTGTCAGCTCCACAGATGAAATTTGCTTGGTGTCGAGTAGATTTCGTGCCTCTTCAATGGTAAGTGCCGTTATGCTCATGCTACTTTTTATGAAAAACCACCCTGTGAGTATCTATCAGGAAAAATTCAACGCCATCCGATTGCAGTACGTAGTAGCCTGTGTTGAGAATTGATCTAGATGGGAGTTCATCATACTTAGCAAATCCAAGCTGGATAAGAAGAGAGCGCATTGTATTGCCATGATTGGTTACGAGAATTGTTTTGCCGGGATAGGCAAATGCTGTTTCTCGAAGGAAAGTCAAAAGTCGTACCGCTGCCTCTTCCTGCGTTTCCATATCCGGTTTGTGTCGGTAGCGCATTTTCTCGGTGTCAGTCAATTTCTCGAGTATAGGTTTCATCTCGTCTTGTAACTCTTTCGTATTGGCAACGTATTTGCCAAAATTTCTTTCACGAAGAACCTCAAGTGCTGTTATCTCCAATTTTCTCTCAAGTGCAATTATCTCAGCAGTCCGTTTTGTCCTGAGAAGGTCCGAAGAAAAGATAGCGTCAAATTGTACATGCCGAAGCTTTTTAGCAACCTCCTCTGACTGCTTTCTGCCCTCAGTTGTCAGATCTGTTCCCGCACCACCTGCTTTTAACGAAGCACGCTCCATTTCGAAGTCGAGGTTTCCCATCGATTCTCCGTGCCTCACGATGTAAAAGGTGGTTAGACTATTCATCTGCAAAAATTCCTTTCACTTGAAACATACCGTTGTGGTGAGTAGTAGCACCCGTTACTGCTTCCTCCTGTGTCAACGACGGTGCCGGTACGTCTTCGCGGTAGACATTTTCAAGGCCTGTTACCTGACTTGTTTCTATAACGCCCTTCGTATCCACCTCCGTTAATTTTTTGACGTAGTCCAGAACCTCAGAGAGTTGGGGAGCAAACTTTTCTGCTTCTTTCAGGGAGAGTGTAAGGTTGGCAAGCTTGGCAATGTGGGCGACGTCGATCTTCATGGTGCGGCTATTATAGCTCAACGCCTAAACGCTTCGCAATTATGAAGCGCGCTTGGTCAGAGAGTGAATCGTCAAGTGGCTCCAACCTGACTTCACTTTGGTATTTATGTTCAAGGGCTTTCTGTAAAAGGAAATCTGCAAGCTGCGGATTTTTAGGAAGGATTGGCCCATGGAAGTATGTCCCGATACTCTGTCTGTATATTGCTCCTTCCGTCCCGTCAAGCCCATTATTGCCAAACCCTTTTTTTATCTGTGCCAAAGGGTTCACGCGTGGGCCAAGATATGTTCTGCCGCCGTGGTTTTCAAATCCCACGAGCGGGGCTTGGAGAAGATCCGATATAGCAAGAGT
>JAKAMH010000101.1 GCA_021813005.1 bacterium | reverse complement strand
TAAGGTTTGCTCTGAAGTCGTAAGACAAGAAATATACCGCCCGCGAAAAGCAACATCCCGGCGATTAACAGTCTTGCCACAAAAAAGCGTCTCTTTTTGCTTTGGCTATGCCTACGTCTTTTTCGCAACAACACGCTCTATCACCTCCACAATCTGTTCTGCAGCCTTGACAGGAATCTGCTTGTGTGCTTGAGCGCTATGATCCAAGAAGTCATCAAGATTCTCCATCATGCAGATTACCTGCTCCGAAAACCTCTCCTCCGTCAGAAATTCCTGCTCCAGCACTTCACCTATACCTATCTCTTTGACAAACGAAGCATTACGCCTCTGTTCCCCGCGTTGTCCGTGCGGAAGCGGGATGAGCAAGCATGGTTTACCAAGATACAAAAGTTCAGTAACTGTATTTATGCCGGAACGCGAGATGACCAGACTTGCTTGGGCCATGTACGGTCCCACCTCGTGTGGCAGAACAAATCTCACAAGTGTATACCTGCCTGCAAGCTGTTTGGGAAGATCGTCTCTTGCTTTTTTCAGCCTGTCAAAATCACCAAACTGTCTGGCATCTCCTGTCTGGTGTATCACGCGGAATTTCCCAAGCAATGTGGAAAGGGATTTTTCAACCAGTACATTAATCGCATGAGATCCGAGACTCCCCCCTGTCACATAAATAAACGGGTCTGATTTGTCGGGAGAAACACCTGAAACATCCTGAAAAAATGATTTGCGAAGCGGATTGCCGGTAAGCCTGGTTTTTTTTGCCGGGAAATATCTTCGCGACGAGTTCCATGAGATACAGATAGCATCGGCAAACTTACCGGTTATTTTATTGGCCAGTCCGGCGTCCATGGTTTGTTCATGAATAACAAACGGCAAGCGGCAAAGATACGCAGCCAGAGAAAGAGTAAAGCCAATGTACCCACCAAATGAGACTACCACGTCAGGATTCTCGTTCCTAAGAATCAGAACCGCCCTGTACAATCCAGCGGGGAACCGGAGCAGTGAGGCCAGTGTATGCCTGGTTAATTTTCTTTGCAGACGGGCAGCTCTTAGCCCCACAAACGGAATAGCAAGCGCACTGATTGTTTGGTATTCAAGAGAGAGTGCCTTATCGCCCTCAAGCGCATATTTTCGTCCCACATAGACAACTGACGTATCTTTGGGAAGCGCCTCGAGGACGGCGAGAGCCGGGGTAAGGTGTCCGCCTGCCAGTACAACTTTCATATGATTAAGTTTACACAACTTGGCATAATTTATGAAGCACGCTGCCGGGATATGTTAAGCAGTATGCCAATTGAAACCAGATCGACAATCAAGGCTGACCCGCCATACGACACAAACGGCAGAGGCACGCCCGTGAGTGGAAAGATTACAGTCATGGCACCCAGATTGATCACCATTTGGATTCCAATAAAAGACACAATACCGGCGGCAAGCAGTTTGCCAAAGTTGTCCTTGCAGTTCGACGCGATAAGAAACCCGCGCCAAATAATAAACATCAGAAGTATAATCAGAACGACAGAGCCAATGAAGCCAAACTCTTCAGCAATGATTGCAAAGATAGAGTCAGTGACATTTTCCGGCAAGTATGAGTATTTCTGCAATGAGTTTCCGACTCCCACGCCGAATATTCCACCGGAACCGAGCGCGATGAGGATCTGTTTCACATGATATGAGACTCCCGCCAACGATTTGTCAACATTAAGAAAGCTCGTGAGTCGGGATGCCCGGTATGGCTCAAGCTTGATACCGATAAACCCTAGGATAGCAACAAGAGGCAGTGAGATCATAAAATGCATGAGGCTGGCTCCTGAAAGAAAGTAGAGCACGACAGCTTCAAATAGTATAATCGAGGCTGTACCCATATCAGGCTGAAGCATGATAAGCACAAGTACTGTTCCCAGTAGCAAAGCAAATGCCCCAAACCGGCCGGATTCTTTATGGGAGAACCAAGCAGCCAGATAAATGGCCAGAGAAAGTTTGACGAGTTCGGCAGGTTGTATCGAGGTAAACCCCAGGTTGATCCACCTGCTCGCTCCGAGTGTATGTACGCCAATTCCGGGAATGAAAACAAGCAGTAATGAGCCGATAGCTCCAATGAGGAATACAAGAGACAGATTATAGAGTTTTCTGTAATCAATGAATGAAAAACCAATCATACCGACAAAGCCCATAACTGCCCAGAAAAACTGTTCTTTGATGTAATAATACTTATCCCCAAAGTCGCGAAACGCAATGACAGAGGACGCATCGTATATGATAAACAGGCCGAAAATTGTCAGGACAACAACACTGATAAGAAGATACGTATCAATTTTCTTCATGAAGGCTTTGTTTATTGTAGCGGAAAATTACCCTTTTGTAATGAGTGCGAGGTAAGTGCCAATCACCGCCAGGATGAACCCGATAAGCCAGGCACGCATAACAATCTTCGGCTCTTCCCAACCGCGTTGCTGCAGATACAGATGGAAGGGAGCCGCCGTAAAAACTCGCTTTTTCCAAAACTTCTTACTCAACATCTGAATCAGTGAAGAAGCTATTTCTACAACAAAAACCCCGCCGATTATGACAAGCACAAGCGTCTTACCGCTGAGGAGACCGATGACCGCAAAGGCTGCACCGAGAGAAAGTGAACCGACATCTCCGAGCCATATACGAGCTTTATATATATTAAAGTATAAAAAGGCACCGACTGACCCGAGCAGTACGGCGATAAATATTCCCATGCTCTCATCGAGTTGCTGGGAAGAGATTACCAGAAAGGCCACAAGTGAGATAAGGAGCAATCCGGACGTCAGGCCGTCTAGTCCATCAGTGATATTAAAGGCATTGACAAAGGAGACAAGGACAAAGGCAGCAAACGGAATAAAAAGGATGCCAAGCGGTACCGTACCAATGCTATGAATAAAGACAAATGTATAGCTCAATTTAAAATAGAACACGCTGGCAATAATAAGGGCCAAGATGGTTTGGATTATCATCTTATGGCGAAGTCGCAGGCCAAAAAACCCAATTTTTGACCCCCCTACCAACTTTTTTAAATCATCATACAACCCAAGAATACCAAAGCTGATGAAGGAGAAAAATATGACAAAAAGTTCCCATCCCTTTACGGGAATATTTAAAAATCCGTATGCCCACAGTGTCAGTACGGTTACCACCAAGATAATGAGGATACCCCCGCCAAACGGTGTTCCGACTTTCCAGGAGTTATATTTATCAAATAGCGGAGTACGCTGGTTGAATGGATCTTTGGTGATTTGGTTTTGCCGTCGGAGCTTAATTCTGTAGAGAAAATCGATAAACGGCACCAAAAGGATCCCTGTGATAAAAGTTGCCAGAATAGTCAACCCCAAAACCTGTTGCATGATAGTACATTATACTCTACTACCTGCCTTTTGGGCA
>JAKAMH010000013.1 GCA_021813005.1 bacterium | reverse complement strand
TTATTTCATCGGTGATAACCTCAATTCCTTTTTTCTCAAGAAGAGACAGGGACTTTTGTATTTCTTGCAACTTTCTTTCTCCTACCATCAGGTGCAACAAAGCGGGAGGGAAAACATGATTTTTCTGTTTGTCTATAAGAATGATTCTTGCCACCTCACCAACCTTTTTTGACAGCACATTAGCCGTAGCTATTCCTCCTATACCTGCGCCTAAAATAATGATTTTCGGCTGTGTACTCATGTCTTTTAAAAGCTTATTACTTTATCGCTTTCAGCGATCAAGTGGTATAAATCTTCAATTCCACCTTCCGGACATTCCTTGCTATTGCCCTGTTTGCGAGCTGTCATGCAGGTACCGCAGGCGATAATCTGTGCGTTCTCTGATCGCAAGAACTTTTCAACCTGCTCTCTGACATTAAATTGAGAAGAAGTTGAATTTGCATACTCAACACCCTCGCCTGTAAGAAACACTGAGACGTGATCACTCTTACTTAATGCAAGATTAGCAAATCTGAACGCATTCCAGTTGGTTTCTGCGTGATTTGTTGAGAGAATAATCGTTAGTTTCATAATGTTGTATCTTTCTGGTGCGCATTTTTATATCCCTCAAAAAGATGATGCAGAAGTGTGTCAGTGCGGTTAAGAGAAGCTACAGCCTCTTTAAGATAATGCAGTCCTTCACTGCTTACTGCATACGTCCTCCTATCCGGTCCTGCATCATTTGTATCCCAATCCGATGTGACCCAACCGTTTTTTTCCATTCTTCGAAGCGTTCTGTAGAGATTACCAATATCCACTTTCTCGCCGCAGCGTTTCTCTAAATCCTCCACGAGTCCATATCCGTGAGACGGATTTTGCGATAAGAGAAGTAAAATACACGGCTCTACAAAGCGTTCAATCGTACCAAAATCTTTTAATTGAGATGCACATGAACAATCACACATAGGTATATGTAAACAGCATATAGTAAAGAGGAGGTACTTGTCAAGCAGAAAATGAAATCAACTCTGGAACCTATAGCTATTGACAACCTTTGCTGTGCATGGTAGAGTTCCAGTAATACTTCTATGACAGCCTCATTGGAACAACAAAGAGCTGCCCCGCCCCCTGTAGTGACAAGACCTGAAATTGAGTTATTTGACGGCAATAAGGAGCGGGAACCTCTGCCTAAGTATCCTATCCTTATCCTCGGGGCAGGCCAGGGCACGGGTGCCGAGATTGCTAAACGATTTGCTCGTGAAGGATATCCTCTCATTCTAGGGACACGAAGTAAAGAAAAATTCACCAGGTTGCGAGAAGTAATTGTCAGAAACGGTGGTCTTGAACCACAACCATTTATTGCAGACATCACGGAGACTGCAGAGATCAGAAAGGCGTATCTATCTCTACAGAAGGAGGGCACACCTCTTCATTACTTTCCTCTCGCTGCCGGGGGACTCGAGGCAACAGGTAGACAGGTTCTGGATACCATCGCCAGGATGAGAATAAAACTCCGGAAAGGGACTTTGACAAGAGAAGACCTTGAAAACGCAACAGCGTATTTTGCCGAGCTCAATGCTACTAAAAGTGCTTTAAAGGCCGCAGAAGACATTAACTTGTACGGAATCTTGGAAGTGATGAACGCGCTCATTGAAAATGGCAACATTACTCCTACGTCATCCATTCTCACGCTTTCAAGTAGCCTGTCTCATGATGCAGATCCCGACCATCCTGAAAACTATCCGGGGCCGGAATTTTACCGACTGGTAGCGCTGACAAAGGAAACGGGTGTGCGAGCGGTACGCAAGAAGGCGGCAATCCAAGGCGCAGCGCATGTGGATCTGGTTGCACCGGAAATCAGCGGTACGGATGTTGGCAACCTGTTTGAAAAAACTATTCCTCTGCTGCAACATTTCCTGCCGACTACGCTTGGCAGTGTCACTATGGACCAAGTTGCAAATGCAGCCTACGCGGAACTGAGAGAACGTCAGGAGCCGAGACAGAGAACTGTTTTTGTGACGGAAACCGGCACAAGCGATAAACGTCCTCAGTGGAGTATAGGCACTCCATATCTCTAACTACCTCTGAAATAGACGGATAATATGGGGAGTGAAGATGAGAACGCCGACGATAATGGATCCTAAGGCCGTCAAAAGCACCATGCCGGAGGCAACATCTTTGGCAATCTTCGCTTCCTGACGGTGTTCCTTGGTAATAAGATCCACCATTTGCTCGATCGCGCTGTTGATCATTTCCGTTACCATAACCAAAAGAATCATCACTCCCAATATCCCCATCTCAAATGGATTGACACTAAGGACGAGACTTGCCGCGATGACAACCACCGCCATAAAGAAATGAAATCTGAGATTTTGGTCCCGACGAAAGGCAAAATGTATGCCTTGCGCCGCATAGTGAAATGATTTTACAAAACGACGTACGTCAATCATAGGCGTATTATACATGGAGAACCCACTCAAGCACCAGATAGAGTACACAGGTCAGAACACTGCCGGTCAGCGCGCCAATAAATGCCTCACGGGGTGTATGACGCTTAATTCGGATGCGGGCCCAGGCAATAACCGGAATGAACACCAACAAAGCCAGGTAAAATCCTCCATAGAGAATACTGATGGCGGTGATCAGCGCTGACATGGTTGCCACATGAATACTTGCCTTTACCTTAATGTTGATAAGCGAAATAAAGAAAATGCCGATAAGAATCCCGAGAATAGCGACATACAGAATTTTGGGACCGTGCAGCAGAAAAAGACTTCCCGTGTAGAGTACTGCTGTTACTGATGAAAAAAGAAACAAGAGTGGCCTCTGCTCACGTCTGGAGACATCGAAATCAGTGAAGATGCCTTTAAGAACGGCTACCATCACAAAAATAGCAACCATGAGGACAAATACCCATGAAAATGCTGCCCATTTGATGGCATACCACATGTCTTGCGTCGATTTGTAAACAAGAAGAAAGGGCACAGGGAGTAGAAGAATGACCGGATTGGCAACGTAGGAAATGGTACGGGCAAGATAGTCCATATGTCAGGCGGCACGAGCCCTGTCGAGCCTCGCCAATGTCCTATCCCGTCCAATGATCTCAAGCGACTGTGGAAGAGGAAGCCCGCGCTCTGCACCGGTGAAGAGCTTATAGAAAAACGGCATTCTAACTTTGTGCTCTTGCATCACGGATTTGAGCCCCAGAAAAATAGCGTCTGCCTGCCACTTTTTAACTGCAGTCAAAGACTTTTGTGTTTCCGCCAGTATTTTTTTGTCTCCCCCGTCCTCGACGCTATAATCCGGCTCTACGAAAAAATGTCGGGTGAGCGCGGTAAAGTCACTGAGCGTATCCATGCGTGTCTTCACCAACGGCATAAGTCTTAAGAGAAAACTCTGGTCTTTGTCGTGAAGATCCGGAAAATGTACCAGCAGCCGCTCCAGCAGTTCTTCATCTCGCGTCTCCTGGATATAATGCTGGTTCATCCAGTTGAGCTTGGCAAGATCAAATATGGGGCCGATAGGATTGACATCCTTGAAATCGAATTGCTCAATAAACTCGGAGAGTGGAAAGATTTCCTTTCCCTCCGGGTGACTCCACCCCATAAGTGCCAGGTAGTTAAGGATTGCCTCAGGCAGGTATCCCGCTTCCCGGTACCAGGAAACATTGGTGTGACCCTGGCGCTTGGAAAGCTTGGACTTATCCGGATTTCGGAGGATGGGTGTATGGATAAGAGAGGGAATCTCCCAACCAAATGCCTGGTACAGTAGGATATGCTTGGGGGTTGATGAGAGCCACTCCTCACCACGCACAACGTGTGATATCTCCATCAGATGGTCATCCACGACTACTGCCAAGTGGTATGTCGGAAATCCGTCCGATTTGAGAAGTACCTGGTCATCGACCAGATTAGAATTAAAAGATATTTCTCCCCGAAGCCAGTCAGTGAAGCTGATCTGCCTATTTTCAGGTACTCTTAACCTCACGGTGCGGGGCATATTGGAGGCAACATTTGCTGCTATCTGCTCATCCGTAAGATTGCGGCAATGTTTGTCATACATAACTTGCTTCTTCTCAGAAGCCAATCTCTGTCGTACCTCCTCAAGTCGTTCTTTGCTACAAAAGCAATAGTAGGCGCTGCCTTTCTCTATCAATTCTCTGGCATACTTCTGGTAGATAGCCAGCCGTTCCGATTGGCGATACGGGCCGGAGGGCCCACCCTTCCTGGGGCTCTCGTCTTCCGTCAGACCGAACCAGTCGATGGCGTTATATATTTCATCTTCCGCATCCATAACAAACCGAGCCTGGTCTGTGTCCTCAATGCGAATGACAAATGTTCCGCTTCGTCCGCGGGCGTAGGCGTAATCAAATAGCGCCTGGTAAATTGTTCCGATATGCGGATATCCTGTCGGACTGGGAGCAATCCGCACTCGTATTTTTTTTCTACCAGGTACTTCTCCTTCTGTCCTGACGGTTGTCTTTTTGGAACTTAACACCATGTTTATTTATAAAAGTGATCCCCCCGCCTTCTGCACGGGATGGCAGAAAGATTTCGCTTTTTTACTCTTCAGTCACCTTGCATTGTACTTCATCTTTTCCTTATACTCAAGATATGCTCACTTTACACGACACGACAGAAGATATCAAAAAATTGGCACTCGGGGGGGCTATCATCGCCGGTGCGGTGATAATTATCATGATCGTTTTTCGCATCGGAGTATCTGTCTTTAACGCTGTCAATCCGCCCAAAGTGGCCCCGCCTACCGTAGAGTTCGGCAAACTTCCGCCCATGTCATTCCCCAAAAGTGTCACGGATGAGAAGTTAACCTATGTCAATAATACAATCTCCGGAACATTGCCTGAGTTCCCGGATCGTCTACCCGTTTACCCAATACACCAGGACAAAGGAACGCTGCTCAATCTGGACCAGGCCAAAAGCGGTGTTTCAGCCGTCGGATTTGTCGTTGATCCGGTCAGTTCCGACGCCGCTCAGCTGCAACTCTCTGCCACAGACTACAGATGGACCGTGAGCCGGGATCTGGCAAAAACAATCACCATGAATATTGTCAGCAAAAATTTTGTTTATACGTCAGACTATCTCAACTACCCACCGGTACTTTCCGCCGCCTACCTGCCTAATGAGAATGATTCTGTCCAGGCAGTGATGGGCTTTTTGTCACAAATCGGAGCAAACACTGGAGACATTGACGAGACCAAAACCAAAGAAACGCTCTTTGCCATCCAGAACGGTATACTTGTCCCGGCAATCACTATCGGGAGCGCCCAGGTAGTCCGAGTGGATTTGTTTCAGGGAAACGTTGACGGTAAACCGATTGTTTACCAGTCACCTGCTACGTCTCCCATGAACGCACTCGTTGCGTCAGGACTTTACACGGGACAGGTGGTTGAGGCACATTACTTCCACCAGGGATATGACAAAAACTCGGCTTCTACTTATCCTATCATTTCGGCCTCAGCAGCGTTGAGTGAGCTCAAGAACGGAAAGGCGTTTATTGTATCTTTCAATGGGACAACGACGCAGGTTTTAATCGGCAAAATTTATCTGGCTTATTACATGAGTGACGAGCCGCAGCAATATTTGGAGCCGGTCGTGGTATTTGAGGGAGACAATGACTTCGTTGCCTACCTACCGGCAATCGACTATGGCAGAACAGACGCCATCCTCCGAGGGCCATCCGCCCCACCCAAATGAAGCTCCACGACCCGACGGTCGGGACATCTTCTCCCTGCGCGTCACAGGGGAGCTGTCCTGCCTGCCGGCCCGCTTCGCCGTAGTTCCAGCGAGGCGAGCAGGCAGGAATCCCTCCGAAGCGAAAAACCGTTCATTCTGACCCCGCTTAGCGGGGCTGATCCGCAAGCTGACACTCTCGGTGTTTCGCGAAGGGGGATGAATTACCTGAGGAATGTAAGCTCGGGTTTTATATATGTAATGCTGTCGGATAGGGCAGAGAGAAGCTGTAGGGTATCGGCAAATCGATCCTGACTTTTCATCACTACGACAATGTATGTGTGATCACCCGCTTTTTGGGAGGTGATGAGCACCTGTCCCGCACCCTCGGTCGTACCTGTTTTGACCCCGTTCACCCCGTCATAGCCCAGCAACTTATTGAGATTTTGCAGCGGATACACATGTGTGCCGGTAACATCCGTGATGGTATGGTTTTTGGTCTCAACGATTCTGGCAATTATCGGGTTTTGAATGGCAATCGCAGCGAGTCTGGCCAAGTCAACGACAGTCGTATAGTCTTCGTCATCCTCAAGTCCTGCCGGATCCATATAATGCGTATTCATCAGGTGATATTTCCTGGCATTTTCATTCATTTTTGCGACAAATGCCTGTCTCCCCCCGGGATAGTTGTCTGCCAGTGTATCCGCTGCATCGTTGGCAGATGGCAGAAACATTGCGTACAGCATACTTTCCACGGTGAACTGCTGGCCCGGCACAAGTCCTATGACCGATCCCTCAACATGGGGAGATCGCACAGTAACAATTGAGGACAGCCGGTAATACGAGAGAGCGGTAAGTGCGGTCATCAGTTTGGTAGTTGAGGCCATTGAAAAACGAAGCGTTGGGTTCTTTTGGTAAAGCACGGCGTGAGACGGCAGGTCCATAATATAGGCGGATTTGGCAGAAATTACTACAGGCACAGCATGCTGCAGGACCGGATAACCACCGGGCGTAAAACGTGAAATCTCAGGAGAGATACTGTCCCGCACGAGGAGATGCTGGATTTGCTTGTCAATGACGAAAAATATAACAAGCAGGACGAGGAGAATAAGCGGGACGAGAAAAAGTGACGAGACGTACCTCAGGGCCAGACTCGATTGTCTGATCCTCACCAGAAATCCGGATTTCCGTCCAGTTTGTCCGGCCGCTTGCTTGGAATGTGCCTTTTTGGGTGATGATTTTTTGGCCTTCATCATAACAAATCATTCTTTATTTTAAGACAAGAGGCAAGGACTATTACTCAGAAATTTTGAGCCCAATTTCTTTCAGCTGCTCATCGGACACCTTGGAGGGTGCATCCATCACAGCCGTCCTGCCCGTTGACGTCATGGGGAAGGCAATCGTCTCTTTAATGGACTGTTCCCCGCGAAGAATGGCTACCAGGCGATCTATTCCCAGCGCAATGCCACCGTGCGGCGGCGCACCATATGAAAGAGCCGTAAGCATATGTCCGACGCTCTCCTCAATCTGTTCCTCCGAATACCCCATGATCTTATACGTCGCCCGCAAAAGCTCCGGGGTATGCGCCCGCACACTTCCCCCACCTACTTCATAACCGTTACAAACCAAGTCATACTGAGTAGTCAAAATTTCACCAACGTGTTCACCATTGAGCAGCCACTCTTCATGCTCAGGCTTGGGTGCACTGAACGGATTATGCGTGAAAGTCCAACCGCTTTTGCTGTCGCGCATTTCAGCTGCATCTTTTTTATCAACTTTTTTGAAGAACGGGAAATCTACCACCCAGGCAAACGCCAGGATATTTTTTGCCTGCTCTTCGCCCGTTCGCATATCAAATTTATCCGCCCCAAACCTCTCCATCGCCTCCGCATATGTCAGGACAGGAAATTTTTCCTGCTTTATCCTGCCTCCCACCGCCTTAACCGCAGCCTTCACAATGTCCTCGACAGTTGTCATTACCATTTCCCGATCAACAAAGCTCATCTCAAGATCAAGCTGGGTAAACTCAAATCCCCTGTCGGCCCGCAGATCTTCATCTCTGAAACAGCGGGGAAACTGAAAGTACCGCTCGATACCGGCAACCATCAGTAGCTGCTTGTACTGCTGGGGACTTTGCGGCAGTGCGTAAAATTTGCCCGGTTGGAACCTGGACGGGACAAGAAAATCCCGCGCTCCCTCCATGGTAGATTTGGTAAGAATCGGGGTTTCAACTTCTATGAACGATTCCCCGAGTAACCCCTCACGAAGGTTCTGCAGGAAGTCCGAGCGAAGCTTCAACGTGTTGTACAAACGTTGCCGTCTTAGATCCAGATAGCGGTATGCCAGACGGACTTCCTCACCTACTTCATAGCCATCCGTATCAAGCGGCATAGGCAGTTCTTGGGCTGACCCAAGCACTTCATACCTCGTAACATCCATCTCAACGGTACCGGTCTCAATCTGAGGATTGACCATCTTCTCAGGCCGTTTTTTGATAATACCGACAAGACGTACGACAGACTCGACTGTCAATTCCCCCATCTTCTGAAACCCAACGCACTGCATAATCCCAGTCCTGTCCCGAAGATCCACAAATGTCAATTTACCGTGATCACGCTTGGTGTTAACCCACCCCTCAACCATGACCTCTTCGCCAACATGTTCAAGTGTCTGTCTAACAAGTGTCCGAGGTATCTTTGTCATAATATTTAAGGCTCGTTACTGCACGCCACTGGCCATTCGCAGAACTCCCGCATATCATACATGTATTTTGGCCTCTTGACAAGAAGAAAAGACGAGGTTTATACTATCAGGGTAATGAATTTATCTTGTTCTACCAATATTACTAGGCATCTCCTTCGCTTTTGGGCGTAAGGGGAGGTTGGCGTAGTTGAGAACAAAATAAATTGACCAATCTCCTCCGTAAATAAAGGAGGTTTTTTTGTGGGGAGGTGAGATATTATGTCACAACGTTTAACTGAATACGAGCAAGCACCATATTTGGCACCCGTTATCAAAGGTAAAACTTACTTGGGCAAACCTCATGAGAGAGGTGTTGAGTACGCCAAAAGTGCTGGGGTTGATGAAACAGTAGCTAAAGAACTTTTAGGATTCGCGGCAGGGACAGATAAACCCTTACATTTCTCACACCCTGCAGTCAACGAACTTGCAATCGCTAGCCAAGAATTACCTACCCTTGCAATAAGAGCTGGCATAGAAATCATAACCGCCACTATTCTTGCCGGAAAGAAAAGAGTTACCGTAAATGGTCCTGCCAAAGAGATATTTGAAGATCTGAAGACTAAGGTGAGGCTAGAAAAAAATAGGTAAACCCCGAACTCTAATCTATACGGCTTACGCACTTTTAGTTATCCTGATCCCTGCGGCGCAGGGAGAAGGATCTACGTGTCTGCCGCCAGGCAGGGATTTTTCTCCGCCAGCCGGCGGATCAGAATGACAGGTTTTGCCTAAGTTTTGCTTATATCTTTTACCTTTAGCTGTAGTTTGGTGCTGCCGTTCCATGTATTCTCGTCTATTGAATACGCAAGCGCTACTGTATCCCCGGCGTGAATGTCTGATGACAGTTCCCCCAGGCCGAATCCTATCGCGTCAAAGGAGGTATTGTCCCGTCGGACAATCATTTTCAAATGTGTCGCGCCGTGGCCTATTACCCGGATATCCTCTACTGTAACATCTTCCGTCATAAAGACCGGCTCAGCATTTGCCATCCCAAATGGAGCAAGAGTCTGAAGTTTTTTATAAAACGACTTTGTAATAATCGAAAACGGCAGTTTACAATCAATCTGCAGTTTCTTTTCCAGTAAGTCATCTGTGAGAAGCGGTTCTGCAATTTTTTCAAGCAACTGTGTAAACTGCTCTATAAGCTTCGTCTCGAGAGTAAATCCGGCTGCCATAGGATGGCCGCCCACGTCGATAAGCAGACCGGCAGATTGACGAAGTGCTTCAATAATATTAAACCCACGGATAGACCTGGCAGATGCCTTGCTTTCTTCTTTTCCCCGGGCTATCACAATTGCCGGACGATAATACTCTTCAACAAGTCTTCCCGCCACCAGCCCGATCACTCCCTGCTGGTAGGACTCATGCGATACTACAATAAGTTTTCGGGAAGACACCGTCTCCCGTGCCAGAAGCGTTGCGTGATCCGTCGCCTCACGCATCATCAGTTGCCGCTCTCTGTTGGTTCTCTCAAGGTAATCTGAGAGTTTTTGCGCCCGCGACGTGTCGGGAGTACATAAAAGCCGCAGACTATCCATTGCACTGGCAAGTCGGCCGGTTGCATTAAGACGCGGTCCGATAAGGTGTCCTATCGTATAGACACTCATCGTTGACGGATCAATGCCGGCGGCTTGATAGAGGGCTCGCAGTCCTGGCCGCTTCGTTTGTTTAAGGGATGTTATTCCAAACTTGACGATAGCTCGGTTAGCGCCTGTTAGCGGAACAAGATCCGCTACGGTCCCAAGTGCTGCAAGTTCAAGATGATCATCTATGTCTCCTTTCTCTTTAAATGCCTGTGATAAAAGGTAGGCAACACCTGCTCCGCAAAGATTGGTTGTATGCACAATAGCGTATGCATCAGGCGTCTGTTTACCCGATGTATGGTGGTCTGTGATGATCACGTCAATTCCCTTGTCTTTCGCCCACACAGCGGCTGCCCCGGCAACAATCCCATTATCCACCGTGATAACCAGCGTTGTCTTGGGATGTTTGGCAAGAACGTTTGTCATACCTTTAATCGATAATCCGTAACCCTCCTCTACCCTGTCTGGAATATAGGGAAACACATGTTTTGTTTTCTTGTAGAGTGTCTCCCAGAGAATTGCCGTACCGGTGATGCCATCCACATCATAGTCACCAAAGATCACGATTGTTTCCGCGTTTGTGATAGCCGACTTTATTCTCTCAATCGCCCGCTTGAGTTGCAGAGCATCTATGCCAACTGACTTTGCCGTCACAAGACCGAGAGACGGTGTAATAAAATTATCAGTCTGTTTTTTGCCTTTTATGCCCCGATTGTGCAAAAGGATAGTCAAAATATCTTGTATTGACGCCTTTTTTGCAGGATGCTTTCCGAGGATTACCCAACGTTTATGTATCATGTATCTGATATACTATAACAAAGTAAAGGAGACAGAAACAACCCATGCGTTTACAAATCCCTCTCTACATCCAAGACACTATTAAAGCATTTATCCGAAGTGGCCATGAGCTACACCTAGTAGGGGGCTCTGTCCGTGACATGCTCCTCGGCCTGCCGGCAAAAGACTGGGACTTTGCGACCAGCGCCACACCTGAGGAGATACTCAAGTTATTTCCTGACGCTTTTTATGATAACAATTTTGGTACAGTAGGCATCCCAATAAAAAATCTTCCCTATTCTTCCCTCTCCGCAGAGGAGAGAGATTTGAGGGTGATACCTGAAGAGGGAGAAACAAACAAACCTCAAACTCAAATAGTCGAGGTAACTACTTACCGTACTGAACAGACTTACACTGACAGGCGGCATCCGGAATCAGTGTCCTGGGGCAAGACAATTGATGAGGATCTCATGCGGCGTGACTTTACTGTCAATGCTATTGCCATTGAAGCAACCTCACTTGAATCAGAAAGTCCCACAATTATTGACCCGTATGGAGGGCAAGAGGACCTTGAAAAAAAGATAATCAGGGCAGTCGGCAATCCGGCGGAACGCTTCAAAGAAGATGCACTCAGACTGCTACGCGCGGTACGGTTTGCAACACAACTTGGATTTGGTATCGATGTCAAGACACTCGAGGCAATTATCTCAGACAGTGGTCTTCTTGCTGAGATATCGGGAGAAAGAATTAGAGATGAGCTGCTTAAAATTCTGGCAAGTCCGTACCCCTATGAAGGCGTTATGCTGCTGAAAAACACCGGACTATTAGCGTATTGCCTGCCGGAACTTCTAGAGGGAATCGGAGTCTCACAGGAGCGCCCTGGCCGCCACCACAAAGATGATGTATTCACCCATAATGTTCTGTCTCTCAAGTACACACCTGCGGCAGACCCAATCGTCAGATTTGCCGCTCTCATTCATGATGTCGGTAAGCCAAGAGTAGCGGCGGAGGATGCCGACGGTTATGTCATCTTCCATAATCACGAACTGATAGGCGCACGTATGGCATATGAAATAGCAGATAGACTGCGGCTTTCCAAAAAACAACGCCAGAAAATCGTCACACTTGTCCGCTGGCATATGTTTACTGTTGATGAACATATTACAGATAGTGCGGTACGGCGCTTCATCAGACGCGTCGGGATAGACAACGTCAAGGACATGATGGATCTACGTATCGGAGACAGGCTGGGCGGCGGCACACAGACAGCCGAGAGTTGGCGCCTGAAACTGTTTAAAAAGCGAGTCGAGGAACAGCTCGCTCCTGCGCCCTTTTCCATCAACGACCTGGCAATTGACGGTAATGATATCATGCAAGAGCTTAATCTGCCGCCAAGCAAAAAGATCGGTGACATACTCCAAACATTGTTTGATGAAGTGGATGAGGACCTTTCCAAAAACACCAAGGAATACTTGCTCAAACGCCTCCACGAAATGGAACTTGCCAAATAGGCTCATCCATTCTATAATCTTTTGACAGCCGCCTCCGGGGGAGATTTATCGGTGGTACTGCCCGAATGTTTGTCATGACGATAATATTTGCCAATACATCCGACATACTGCACGTATTTCCTCGATAAACTCGGCCTTCTGCGACGTACTGCAATTTCTGACTATGAAGCAAAATATACTTGAGGTACGAAACCTCATCAAGCATTACGGCCCGTGCATTGGCGGATATACCGCAGTCAATGATATCTCTTTTTATTTACGGGAAGGTGAGGTTGTGGGATTTTTGGGCCCCAATGGTGCCGGCAAAACAACAACGATCCAAATTTTGCTTGGAATTACGCTTGCAACAAGTGGTAGTATTCAATACTTTGGCAAGGATTTTTACCAAAACAAACAGCATATTCTCCAAAGAATTAATTATGCATCAGCATTCAATACGCTCCAAGGTAGGCTCAATGTGATGGAAAACCTGCTTGTATTTGCGGGTCTTTATAAAGTGAAAAATCCCAGGAACAAAATCATGAATCTTATTGAGTACTTTCACAGCGAAGAACTGCTTTCAAAAATTTACTGGAATCTTTCGGCTGGACAAAAAACGAGAGTGAATATCATTAAGTCACTTCTCAATGATCCCGAGCTGATCCTTATGGATGAACCGACTGCATCCCTTGACCCCGATGTGGCAGACAGAACCCTATCACTTATCGAGGATCTTAAACGGAAACAAAACATATCGCTGCTTTATACGAGCCATAATATGGATGAGGTCGCGCGAATTTGCGACCGGGTCATTTTCCTGGACAAAGGCAATATCGTGGCCGAAGACACGCCGCTCAACCTCACCAAACGCATTGGACAGGCAGTCCTGCGATTATCTTTTGACGGAAGCAAAGAAAATATGGTGAAATACTTGGATTCTCATAACCAAAAATACAAATTTATTAATAATTTTATCGTCTCGATTGTCACTGAGGAGAAAATGATACCAAAGCTTATTTTTGGCATCAGCAAGACAGACTTATACATCACGGATATTGAGGTACAAAAGCCAACACTGAAAGACTTTTTTCTGCAAATTGCCAAAGGAGGAACGAAACATGTCAATGCATAGAATTATCGCCATGCTCTACCAGGAGTATTTCATCACCAAGCGGTCACTTGAAGTGATTGTTGACGTTGTGTTTTTCCCACTCGTCAATATTGTTGTTTTTGGCTTCCTGTCGCTCTATGTTGCCGGCTCAAGAAGTACCCATGCCTACCCACTTCTTGTAGGGATGATATTGTGGCAGCTTGTCTATATCACGCAGTATTCTATTTCTGTCGGGAGCCTGTGGAATATCTGGTCTCGCAACTTAAGTAATATTTTTCTGACACCAATTTCCATCACTGAGTATATTTTTTCATTTGTCATCTCAGGATCACTGAAGGCACTCATCATTCTCGTGACAAGCACGCTGCTTTCGCTCTACGTATTTCACTTCAATGTTCTGCATCTTGGCATCCTTAATTTGTTTCTGTTTTTTCTCAACCTGATTTTGTTTGCTATCTCGACAGGCATTATCATACTGGGGCTTATTTTCCGGTACGGGACAAAGATCCAGGCGCTTGCATGGAGTGTGACGTTTCTGTTTCAACCTCTTACAGCCGCATTTTTTCCCGTCTCTGTTCTGCCATCTGCCATCAGGTGGCTCGCATATTTATTCCCGGCAACCTATGTTTTTGAAGCAGCACGAGCTGCACTGATCAGCCCTGCAGTTCGCTGGGATTTATTTTTTATTGCCTTTACGCAAAATATTATCTACCTGCCGATAGCCCTGCTTGTCTTTGTCAAACTTTTTAATAGATCCAAGGACACGGGGCAGTTTGCGCGAAATGAAAGTTAACGTTCTGCTATAATACTCCAATGAGCAAATCAGACTTACAACAGAGTTTGAGGGAGGCAATGCTTCAAAAAGACACTATCCGTGTGTCTGTACTTCGCATGCTCTTATCTGCCATCAATTACTATGAAATCCAAAAGGGTGGGGCCGGATATGAGGCTACAGCAGAGGATGTTCTATCCGTCATCGAGAAAGAGGTAAAACAGCACAGGGATTCTATCGAGCAATTCAAGACGGGCAATAGAGGGGATCTCGTGGAAAAGGAACAAGCTGAACTTTCGGTTCTGGAAAAGTATTTGCCGGAACAGATGAGTGAGGCAGATCTGCAAAAACTGGTTGATGCAGCAGTGACTCAAACAGGAGCAAAAACCCAGCAGGATATGGGAAAAGTCATGGGATACCTGATGCCGAACATTAAAGGGAAAGCAGACGGCACACTTGTCTCACGCCTCGTTAAAGAAAAACTTACTTCAGCAAATGCTTAAGACATATACAATTGTGACTGCCATCATATAATCATCACTTTAAAGGTGATAAGTTGAGGTTTGCTTCAATCCTTTTTACCCTTTTAAAAAGCTCCATATCATCTCTATTAAGCATATCCAGCATGAGACTTTGGTCTCTGGCAATCTTACGAATAGCTTTATTTAGAGGAGCAAACTTTTTATTAAGTGTTGTCTCCTGCTCTGTAGCCATGTTGCGAAACTTCTCGTTAAGACTGATTTCCTGCTGCTTTGCCACGTTGCGAAACTTCTCATTAAGACTGGCTTCCTGCTGCTTTGCCATGTTGCGAATTTCCTGATTAATCGGGTCAAACTTTTCAGCAAGCTTTGCATTGAGTTTCTTCTCCAGTACTTCCTCCAGCTTTTTTTCAAGCCCTTCAAGTTTGGTTTCCAGATTATCTTCAAGCCGTTCGTCAATCAGGCTACCTATCTTCTTCAGATCGTCATTAGTTAACATAACTTCACTCTATCCAATTGCCAACTTTTTCGCAAGAGACGATTTATGAAAGAGTGAGGATTATTCCCAGGGTTTTTTGGTCGGCTTTTGGGGAGCAGAGGCTTTCCTGGGGTGTTTGAGTCTCCAGTCATGCCACACAACCAGGAGCGGTGAGGCATTAAAGATAGATGAGTAGGTACCACTGGCAATGCCGATAAGAAGCGCCAGGACAAACCATCTCGTGCTC
>JAKAMH010000012.1 GCA_021813005.1 bacterium | reverse complement strand
AATAATTCTAATTTCACCTTTCTTTACTTCCAGTTCTACCTCATTTTCTAAACCGCTCTCCTCGAGCAAGACTTTCGGTATACGGACGCCTTTCGAATTTCCAATTGAGATAATTGTGGTTAACATCAGTAATTACATTGTATATACCTTATTGTCAGGTGTCAAGTATAATGCTTTAGAGTGGATTTCGATCGTCAAGAGACGCTCAACCAACAAAAAACCGCCCGGAGGCGGTTAAAAACAAGAAGTTAAAGGTAGTTGAGTAGATCCTTCCCTCGCTAAGTGAGGTCAGGATAACAGGAGAAGCTCCTGTTATTTGATTACTTTGGTGATGACTCCGGCGCCAACTGTGCGGCCACCTTCACGGATAGCAAATCGCATACCGTCCTCCAGTGCCACAGGTACGATGAGTTGGACTGACATCTTGATATTGTCCCCTGGCATGACCATCTCCACACCGTCCGGAAGAGTGACATTACCCGTCACATCCGTTGTCCGGATATAGAACTGCGGGCGATATCCCTTGAAAAACGGCGTGTGGCGTCCGCCCTCTTCTTTGGTAAGGACGTATACTTCTGCCTCAAATTCTGTGTGCGGCGTAATACTGCCCGGCTTGGCAATAACCTGGCCACGCTCTACATCATCTTTTTCAATACCGCGAAGCAGGAGTCCAACGTTGTCGCCTGCCTGACCTTCATCAAGCTGTTTCTTAAACATCTCAACACCGGTGACAACTGTGGATGAGGTGGGTTTGACACCGACAATCTCAACTGTCTCGTTGACCTTGACAACTCCACGCTCAATCCTACCGGTCACAACTGTACCGCGGCCTTTGATTGAGAAGACATCCTCAACCGGCATCAAGAACGGTTTGTCAAGCGGGCGATCAGGTGTCGGAATATACTCGTCTACCTTGTCCATAAGATCAAGAATTGCTTTTTCTGCTTCCGGATCGCCTTCAAGCGCCTTGAGAGCTGAGCCACGAACGATCGGTACATCGTCCCCCGGATAGTGATACTTTGTGAGAAGTTCACGTACTTCCATCTCCACAAGATCCAGAAGCTCTTCGTCTTGGACCATGTCACATTTATTAAGGAAGACAACAATCGCCGGTACGCCTACTTGATACGCCAGCAGAATGTGCTCACGTGTCTGCGG
This sequence comes from bacterium, assembly GCA_021813005.1. Taxonomy (GTDB): domain Bacteria; phylum Patescibacteriota; class Microgenomatia; order Levybacterales; family UBA12049; genus JAKAMH01. The sequence continues at coordinate 14,698 of JAKAMH010000012.1, read as the reverse complement.
CATCGGGCCGTCAGGAGCTGATACGACGAGAATAGCGCCGTCCATCTGAGCAGCTCCGGTAATCATATTCTTGATGTAGTCGGCATGACCCGGAGCATCTATGTGCGCGTAGTGTCTTTTTTCTGTCTCATATTCCTGGTGGGAGATATTAATCGTCACACCGCGGGCCTTTTCCTCAGGTGCGTTATCGATATCCTCGTATTTCTTGGCCTGCGCAAAACCCTTCTTTGCAAGTACGGTGGTTATAGCGGCGGTTGTAGTGGTCTTGCCGTGATCGACATGACCAATGGTGCCGATATTGACATGTGGCTTAGTTCTTTGAAATTTTGTATCTGCCATGTTACTGCTCCCAGGACAAAATAAAACTCATTTGTCCAAATGAGAGTGTTCGTATATTACAATATTTCGTCGAGCCCGTCAATACCCAATATCCAAGACTTTCAAGGCTGAGAATCAGCATAAATGCAATTTTCCAATGCAACTTAGAAGTATGAATAGGCCCAGTAGCCGTAGGACTGGATATGATACTTCTTGAGTGCCTGTTCTTTTTTGGCAGCCGACTCCGTATCTTCAAACCAAACAACGTGCTGTTGTCCATGATCTTCGTAAGTGACCTTTGTCTCACCGGAGACCGCGTCATTTACCCACTGACATTTGCTGAAATCACAGTTGTTAATTAATTTCTGGTCAATCTCATGATCACTCATCGGCTGGGCATTTGCTTGGCTCACTCCTTTGCCGTCAACAGGCCAATCATATCCAAACATGCCAAAGATCACCGTTATTTTGTTGGATGGTACGATCTGCAGGAAGTCTTGGATCATGTGCTGCATATCATAGCCATAGGTAGCGCTGCCCGAGAGCGGGAAATTAGGGCCGGGATTACCCTTGGCTTTGTGAAAGTCATAGGCCATAATCATGACCTCATCTCCCGAGCGGGTCAGCGTCTTGATGTCAAAGGGTCGAACTCGGTAGAACGTGTCGCCGTAAAAGGTCTCTGCAAACGCCAGCTGGCTCTTCCTGGCCTCACTTGAGAAGCTGCTAACAAAGTCGTTGATCTGCCCGAGAAGCTTGTCAAAGGGCAGCGCCTGCAGCTCCAGATCCACCACAACTCCCGAAAAGCCGTCTTCTTTTGCCGCAGTAAGTGTTTGGGCTATCAGTTTTGCCTGCAAATTTTTATCCTCAAGGACTTTGAAGTTCTCCTTACTGTCCGTCATCCGAAGCGCCAGGTATTTCTTGGCACTGAGATTTCTTGTGATATGCAAAAATACAGGCAGGTTGAGATATCCCGGACCGCTTCTATTGATACCGTCTGCCCCCGGAGAAATACCAAAATAAACAACTCTGCTATAGGTATCCGGCATCTCGGATGTTTTGTCAAAACTCCAGTAGGGAACAAAGAGTGTTGTTGCACCTGTCAGGCTACCGTTGCCTGTCAGCTTGAGAGGCGTACCGGTTGCATCCGGAGCGGATTCGTGTTCCGTAAGGACGGCGTCAAGCTTGTGCTGCACCTTCTTGACCGAAAAATATAGGCCGGCTCCCAGAAGCGCCGCAATGCCCAAAATAAGTAGTAACTTCCTCACCGTACGCGTATTATACTACGTTCCCCTGTTTTCGTTTTGCCTGCCACGACAGTGCTTCTTCACATCTTGGTGACTAAGGTATATAATAGGCACTTGTGTGTGAAAAGTTAAACAAGTTGACAGTAAAAGATATTCTTACGTCTTCAGGTTCTCAGACTCCATTCTCACCAGCGGAGACCCATGTCTTGTTTACCGCTGCTACAACCTCACACAGAGAGCAAACTCTTTCACGGCTCGCCGATTCATATATTGACCGTTTTTATGGGAGGGAGATGGACTTACCCGGCTTCCAGGAAGCCGGAATAGAGGACAGGCCCAATCTTTATTCCAAATGGATGGAGAAAAGAATGGACCCCCGGCTGATCGAGCTCTGGAGGCGCATGAATTATGCTGAATATATACTCCAGAAAGTGCAAAGTAATACCGGCCCTCTTTTACCTTATTCTGATCTTAACAGTGTCTGGATTACGCTTCCACAGAACACTCTCAAAGTGAGTCGCATGAAAACAAAAAGTGGGGAAACGGCTGAAATTATTACTGAACCCTTTATAGCAAGGACATCTGAGCTTTCTATCACTCAGCTTGATGAAGACATGCGGCCTGACTTTTTCCGCTATCACAGAAATCCTGACGGCACGTTTCACAACTTCTACAACAATCGGAAGAGTAAGGCTTATCTACCACTCAACGGGATTCTGATATTTAAAGGGAGATGAAGATTTTAGGCGACGCGGCCGGTGAAAGTAGACTTGGCGACCATTGCCTCAACAATATTTTTCGGCACTATCTCGTAGTGACTTGGCTCCATGTAGGAAGAGGCTCGTCCCTGGGACATGCTGCGAAGCTGCGTCTCGTAACCGGAGAGTTCAGCAAGCGGCACCATGGCATTGATGATTGTCGCCTTGTTCCGCTCCTGGGTACCAAGTATCTGGCCTCGTTTGGAGGACAAGTCACCGATAATATCTCCCATAAACTCACTCGGCGTTGTCACTTCAACCTTCATAATCGGCTCAAGCAATGCAATATCTGCTTTCTTGGTGGCAGACTGGAGCCCCATGGAGGCGGCAATCTTAAAGGCCATCTCTGATGAGTCAACTTCGTGGTATGATCCGTCGTAGCAGGTGACCGTGATATCCGTCATCGGATAGCCAAGCAGAATCCCATTCTCAAGTGTCTCCTTCACGCCTTTCTCAACTGCCGTGACAAACTCGGCCGGAATAGCGCCTCCCTTAATGGCGTTGACAAACTCATACCCCTCGCCTCTCGGCTTTGGCTCAACCCGCAGGTAGCAGTGCCCGTACTGGCCCCGGCCACCGGACTGTCTGACATACTTACCCTCAGCCTCCGCCTGCGTGGTGATTGTTTCCTTATAGGCGACCTGCGGCGCGCCGACGTTGGCCTCGACGCCAAAATCAGCTTTCATGGTGTTGACCTTGACCTCAAGCTGCAGCTCGCCGACACCTGAGATAATCGTCTGCCCCGTATCGTGGTTCACCTTGACCTGAAACGTCGGGTCCTCGTCCATGAGCCGCTTTAAGGCATAGCCCAGTTTCTCCTGGTCTGATTTCGTTTTCGGCTCAATGGCTAGTGAGATAACTGGCTCCGGAAATGAGATCTCCTCGAGAATGATCGGCTTTACCTCGTCACACAATGTGTCACCTGTGCCGGTATCTTTCAGGCCAACGATAGCCACGATCTCACCGGCGTAGGCTTCTTTGACTTCCTCACGTTGATTTGAATGCATGAGAAGAATTCGTCCGACTCGCTCCCGCATGGCCTTGGTGCTGTTGTAGACATATGAGCCTGACATCAGCTTGCCTGAGTAGACACGGAAATACGCCAGTTTCCCAACATGCGGGTCATTCTGGATCTTAAACGCCAGGCCGGCCAATGCCTCTTCCGGCACAAGCTGTCTTATCTCCTCTTCGCCTGTTTTGGGATTGGTACCCGTCACGTGATCAAGATCCACGGGGGAGGGGAGATAGTTGACAACTGCATCCAGCAGCGGCTGCACACCCTTATTGCGAAGTGACGATCCGGCGTAAATCGGCACCAGCTTATAGGCGATAACCGCTGCCCTGAGCGCCTTGCGCAGCTCATCCACCGTCGGTTCTTCACCCGCCAAGTACTTCTCAAGCAGCCCGTCGTCGGTCTCGGCAATTTTTTCAATCAGTTTAGCCCTGTGCTCCTCAACCTCGTCCTGCATGCCCTCAGGCACTTCCTCCTTCACGTCATACTTGGCACCAAGCTCGTCGGATCCCCAAATATATGAGGTGCGGGTCAAAAGATCAACATTGCCGACATAAGTGTTTTCCGACCCAATCGGCAGAACCATGATCGCGGTATTGGCACCGAGACGGTCTTCAATACTTCTGACAGTCGCCAGAAAGTCGGCACCCAGCTTGTCCATCTTGTTGACAAAACAGATACGCGGTACCCGGTATTTATCCGCCTGCCGCCAGACGGTCTCAGACTGTGACTGTACCCCCTCCTCAGCATCAAGCACGGTAATTCCCCCGTCGAGCACACGGAGCGAACGCTCCACTTCAGCGGTGAAATCAACATGGCCCGGGGTGTCAATGATGTTGAAGCGGTGTTCCACGCCTTTATTAAGACCCGTGAGTGGCTTCCAAAATGTCGTGGTGGCAGCAGATACAATGGTAATGCCACGTTCGCGCTCTTCAGCCATCCAGTCCATGACGGTATTTCCCTCGTCTATATCTCCAATCTTATGCGTCCGGCCGGTATAGAAAAGGATGCGCTCCGTTGTCGTGGTCTTCCCCGCATCGATATGGGCAATGATGCCGATATTGCGGATGCGCTCGAGTGGGTAAATACGTGAATGATCGTCTGCCATAATAAAACAGTCTGTAAAGACTGAAACAAAAGTATAGCATAACCCGGCTTCAATTTCTAGGCAGAAAATTGGCAGTAACAGTTCACAGTTCTAACATAACACCGTCATCGCGAGGTCGCCTGAGGCGACCGTGGCGATCTTTTGGAAGGGAGATTGCTTCCCCCGCTAAGCGGGGTCGCAATGACGAAATCGTGTCAGAAGTGTGAACAGTTACAACTGGCATGCCTCAATCCGCGTACGGACGGCATCCAAAACTATTTTTGGAACAGATTTTATCTCATTTACTCAATGAATAGGCATGAAAAAACTATCTAACGGGGTTTACTTTTGCCTGAAAAATACCTAGACTAAAAGTAGCATGCCCGATCACGCTGTCAATATAAATTTGCTCCCGCACAAGGAGGAGAGTTTTGTCGTTCAGTTTCTCAACTGGGCACTCACCGTCGGCCGGGTGCTCGTTATCGTTACAGAGCTTGTGGCGCTTTTAACATTCTTATACCGCTTCTCGCTTGACCGTCAGCTTATCGACCTCCACGATAAGATAAAGTACGAGCGCACGATCGTTGAGAATCTTCAGGGTAATGAAAAAATATACCGTGACCTGCAGAATAGTCTGTCTGTCGCCAAATCCCTCGATACCCAAAGCTCACTCGGCGGCAAATTATTTACAGACGTAGTTACCATGGCCCGCGGCAATGTCCGGTTCTCGGACCTCATCATCACTACCAACAGTGTGCGCATGAAAATCCATGCTTTCTCCGTCCAGTCCCTCAATACGTTCATCAACAAGCTTAAGGAGGATAAGGATCTCGGGGTTATACGTATCGATCAGATCGAGAATAGAACAGCAAGTTCGGTCATTGCCGTCACAATCACAGCTACATTGAAAAGCGCTGAAACGCCTACATCAGGCGGAGGCATGATTAACGGCAACTCACTGAACGGAAAACCGGGAAGCAGACAGGCGCTCTAAAGACGATGAAACTGCCAAAAAATTTCTTTCAGGGGCTATCCAAGGAGCGGTATGAGCAATACCTCAAGCTTTTGCCGGAGCTCAAGGAGGAAAAGAAACACGCCTATACCACCATTGTCCTTACGTTTGGAGCTATGGCAGTTTTTGGGCTTTTCGCCATCAGTCCGACTCTGACCACTATCGGTGAGCTAAAAAAACAACTTTCCGATAGTACGTATGTCCAGAGCCAGCTTGAGACGAAGATACGAAATCTTAGCACGCTGCAGCAGAAGTATACCGAGCTTTCACGCGAATTACCGGTCATCCAGGACGCTATCCCCAAGGATCCATCAGTCGCGCTGCTGCTTGGCCAGCTGCATGAGCTCGCCAACCGGCAGAATCTGACACTGAACTCACTGCAGTCGTTCCAGGTGGAACTTGCCGGGAAAACTAATGCACTACAGATACAGCCTGTCTCTGTCGGTCCACTGCAGCAGAAATCATACATCGTTTCCGTGGAGGCAGTAGGAGATTACGCTTCGCTTGCCCGATTCATCCAGGATCTCGGAAGATTTAACCGGATTGTTACCGTTGAATCGCTGGGGATCACCAAGAGCCAGGAGAGTATCGGGAACTTATTGATGTCGTTGAGACTGCGCGCATATTTTAATAACTGAATATGAAACAAAGAGACTTGCTTTTTATTGCCGTATCATCCTTCTTGCTCGTGCTCTTCTGGGTATTTTTTTCCGTCTATAATTCATTTGTCACCTCAACCATTAGTGATACGTTGAGCACTCAGATCGCACCGATAAACCCCACGTTTGATACGACAACGATCGACAAGTTAAAAACCCGCTCTCATGTGGACCCTCTCTTTGAAGCATCCCCCGCTGCTTCCCTGACAGGTACCGCCACCCCTCCCGCCACCTCCTCTCCCGGCGGATCTGTTTCCGGATCTTCGCCGTCCGCCTCAGAACAGCCAGTTACCGCATCGGCTGGAGCGACACAGGCCAAACAATAATATGAGACGCTCAATTTGGAACAAACAAATTCCGACACTGCTTGGTGTCATCCTCCTTGTGGGGACAGTATCTGCCGTTTCCTGGATGAGCCGAAACAATATTTTATTTTTCAGCAAGGCAGCTCTTCAGACGACACCCAAGGATGTCCGCATAACCAATGTTACCGACAGTTCGTTTTCTGTCTCCTATCTCACGGATGACCGGGTAGTCGGCACACTTTCCTACGGCACGGGCGAAGCGCTTGGCAAAGTCATCTTCGATGACCGGGACCAGGAGACGGGCAAGCCTACAGCGCAGATTCTCCATCACATGACGGTCCGTGGTCTCTCCCCCCGGACAACCTATTATTTTACAATCAACTCAGGCGAGACAAATTACCAGAATAAGGGCGCCCCGTTTCAGGTAGAGACAGCCGTCAAAATTACCACCCCGCCCACGAAGCAGACCCCGCTTGTCGGGAAAATCTCCTTCCCGGAGGGAACCCCCAGGGTGGCTATAATATATGTACGTACCGACGCCTCGCAAACCCTTTCACTTTTGACCAAGCCGGACGGAAGCTATACACTGCCCATGAATACGCTTCGAACGAGTGACCTGTCCGCTTACACCACGCTCGACAAAACGACTGTCATAACGCTTCTTGTCATCGGTGAGAATTCCCAGTCGCGTGTCACACTGAGTGCACGCCAGATAAGTCCTGTACCAATTGTCGTGCTTTCTGAAAACTATGACTTTACCACGACAAGTGAACCGTTAACCAAAGAGGCCACACCCTCGGCTTCCAGCGGAACTCAGACCCGCCCGCCATTGTCTGGAAATGACGCTACTGGCGGATCGGGATTTCCCGTTTTTGGGGCAGACGTCACCCGTAGCAGCCACGGTCCGGTCATTACTACCCCCAAAAAGGATCAGGCGTTTACGGACCAGCAACCGGAGTTTCAAGGTATAGCTCAGCCGAACACTGCCGTTTCAATTACCATCCATTCCGAGGCACCCATTCAGGCCACGGTAACCACAAATAGTCTCGGCGCCTGGACATTTCGTCCCACTGCGCCGCTTGCGCCCGGTATGCATACGATTACTATCGTCACGAAAGATGCATCCGGTATTCTTCAGACAATCTCCCAGTCATTTACTGTCTATGCGTCAGGCAGCCAGTTTGTTGAACCCTCGGGACCGCCCTCTCCCTCGCCCACCACGACAAGCACGGTAACAACCCCCACGCCAACCTCTGCGCCGCAGGTAACCGCCACACCAACTGTGCTGCCTACGATACAACCAACCACCGCCCCCACCGCGACACCCACACTCGCTGTCTCCCCGTCAAGTACGTCTCTCGTAACACCGTTTCCCACCAAGAGTCCACCGCCTCTCCCCAAAACAGGCAGTACCGACCTTCCCGCCTTTTTGCTGGGCGCGCTTGCCCTTATCGGCATTGGTGGTGTACTCTTCCTTCTCACGAAGGGGGTACTCCTGTGAAGATAGCAATTATTGGTGCCGGGTTCACCGGCCTTGCGGCTGCTTACAGATTGACAAGGGCAGGACACGACGTCCAAGTATTTGAGAAAGACTCTCTTCCGGGCGGCCTTGCCGTCGGTTATCAGGAGCCAGGGTGGGAGTGGACACTGGAGAAGCATTACCACCACTGGTTTACCAATGATACCTTTGTCCTCCGTCTTGCCGAAGAGATAGGCCACCCGGTCATTATCAGGACTCCCATATCTTCTTTTTTGGTTAACGGCGTCTCCTACCGGTTTGATTCACCACAAGCGATGCTGGCTTTCCCCAAATTGCCATTATTTGACAAAATACGCATGGCTGTGGTCTTTGCCTTGCTGTTCCGTCTCAATCCGTTCTGGAAAGTACTTGAGAGGTTTAGCATGACTGCGACTGTCCCTCATCTGATTGGAGAGAAGGCCTTTACGATGCTTTGGAAGCCGCAGCTCGTCAACAAGATGGGGAAACATGCCGAAAAAATTTCACTCGTCTGGTTCTGGGCCCGTATCAAGAAGCGCACGACATCTCTTGCCTATCCCGAGGGCGGCTTTCTCTCGTTTGCCCAAGCTCTGACCACCAGGATCGAGAAACAAGGCGGCGTTGTCCGGTATAATACTGAGGTCACTCGCCTCACCGATGATAAAGCGGTACGTTTAACCATCAGGCAGGGGGACAAAGTAGAAACAGCGGAGTTTAACCGCGTTATCGTCACGCTCCCGTCTTTCCTGTTTGTGAAGATCGCCAGCAACCTTCCCGGGCCATATAGACAATCGCTTGTCAGGCTCGAGGGGTTAAGTGCCACCAATCTTGTCCTTCGTCTCAGAAAGCCGTTTTTGGCGGACGGCACCTACTGGATGAGTGTCTGCGAGCCGGACGCACCGGTCATGGCAATTATTGAACATACCAACTTTATGGACAAACGCCACTACCACAATGAGCACCTGGTCTATCTTGGCAATTACGCTTTTACCGATGCCTTGGACTGGAACAAACAAAATCTACTTGCACTCTATGACCCGTTTTTACGGAAGATCAACCGGGACTACAAAAAATCGCTTATCGGCTATGAGCTCTTCAAAGCGCCTTTTGCCCAACCGATCGTTCCGAGGAATTACTCAAAACTTATGCCGTCCATGGTGACACCGCTTCCGCATGTCTTCCTCGCCAATATTGAGCAAGTCTATCCCTGGGACCGGGGCACCAATTACGCGGTTGAGCTGGGGGAGAAGGTAGCAAAAATAGTGCAAAAACTGTGATCTTCTAGCTATGTTCAGAAACAAAACCAGCATCTTCTTCCTCCTCCTCTTGCTCATTATCAGTGCAATCCTTCACTTTATTAGCCTGGACTGGGGAGCACCGTTTTTTTTCCACCCGGATGAACGCAATATTGCTTACGCCGTCTCGGCTTTGACATTTCCGTACCGGATGAATCCGCATTTCTTTGCCTACGGGTCACTTCCCCTGTATAGCGTCTATCTGATTGGCCTGCTTGCCGGGCGCGGTGTACCCACTGTCTCCTTTTCCGACGCCGTCCTTATCGGGCGTCTGATAAGCGCCACGCTTGCGACCATGCTTATACCGCTAGTCTATCTGGTAGGGAAGCGCCTGGCAGACAGGCGGACAGGGTTCAATGCCGCCTTGTTGACCACTCTTAGTGTCGGCATTATTCAGTTTGCGCACTTCTCGACATTTGAAATGTGGCTGACCTTTTTCTCGCTCCTCTTATTTTGGTTCTGTCTCAGACTACAAGACGCTCAAAACCGCCGAAACCTCGCGCTCTCGACGGGAGTCGTCTTAGGTATCCTGGTTGCTATCAAGATCTCAAGTATTGTGTTCATTCCACTGCCGCTTTTGCTTCTCTTTCTACAGAAAACCAGGCGGGAGGAAAAGTGGAGGTTTATTCTCAAAAATACCGCTCTCTCCTGCCTTATATTGGCAACGGCAGGCGCTGTCTATCTCGCCACCAATCCCTACGTGTTTTTAGACTATGCCTCCTTTCGCAATAGCATCGGTTACGAAACATCCGTTGCCCTCGGGACACTCCCGGTCTTTTATACTCAGGCATTCTCCGGCACAACCCCCGGTATTTTTCAACTTTTCCATGTCTTCCCCTTCCTGCTCAACCCTTTTGGAGAGATAGTCGGCATTTTTTCACTTGTCTATCTTCTGGTGCAGGCAAGCAAAAAGCGCCAAGCCTCAATCATACTGCTGCTTATTTTTTTTCTGCTGCTTGCTCTGCCGCCAGCGGTGCTTTTTGTGAAATGGACACGCTACATGGTTCCAGCCGTCCCGTTTATTTATCTTATGATAGCACTCGCCCTGCGCCCCGTACCACCTGCGACAGCCAAAAACACACTACGGCGGGGGACACTAGGCGCACTTATTCTTACCTCCGGCATTTTCTCCTTTGCCTTTATCCGGACTGTCTACCTCACGCCAGACACAAGACTCCAGGCTCTCTCCTGGGCTAGAAACCATCTTCCGCCGAACACCGCCATCCTGAGCGAGACGTATGATCTGGGTATCGTCCCCTTCAACAGTTTCTTCCCGAATATCACGCTCTTCAACTTTTATGCCATGGATCAAATACCGAGTCAGCAGGTTGTCCTGTCGCAAAAGCTGGCCTCAGCAGACGCCGTTATACTACCCAGCCAGCGAGTCCTTAAACCACGCCTTCTCCGTCCATCCCTTTTTCCACTAAGCGGACAGTTTTATCATAACCTCGTCTCCGGCAATCTCGGATTTAGCAAGGCATATCAGACACCCTGTGATGTGTGGTGCACTATACTATACCTTGGCAGCCCGATATTTACCTACGAGGAGACTGCCACGGTCTTTGACCGGCCGGTTGTGACGATTTATAGACGCCGTCTATGAAAACATCCATAAATAGTAAGTTATTTTTTGTCTTTGTCTTCTTCATCGCAGTCGCCTTTCGTGTCTATGGCATCAACTGGGACAGCGGCTTTCACCTTCATCCGGATGAGCGGGCAATTATCATGGCTGCCCTTACGCTGCATCTTCCCACGTCTCTGGGAGAACTGCTTAGTCCGGCAAGTAGTCTCAATCCTCACTTTTTCGCCTATGGCAACTTTCCGTTGTACCTTCTCGCTTTTTTCGGCTGGCTCGGTGGGATCTTCAACCCGTTTTTGGGAAGCTACGACGGCATACTCTTTATCGGACGTACCCTCTCCGTATTTTTTGATCTGGGGACCGTCTGTCTTCTGTATCTGCTTGGTAGACGACTTCGCTCGCCGCTTATCGGACTACTGGCAGCCTTCTTTTATGCCGTCAGTCTGCTTCCCATTCAGCTCTCTCACTTCTTTGCCGTTGATACACCGCTGACTTTTTTCTCAACACTCTTCCTTTACCTGCTTATCCGTTACTACGAAAAGCCGGCCATAAAAAAAGCCGTGCTGCTTGGTATAACATTTGGTCTTTCCCTGACAACAAAGGCAAGTGCCGTCGTTCTTGCCGTACCTCTGGGAGTTACTCTTCTGGTTGATGACACCCTGCTTGCCTGCCGGAGAGTCCGACACCTCCCCCGCCTCAAGCCTTTTCTTCGCCATATATCGCCACTCCTCCTCTCTCTTCTGGTCACGGGAGTAGCACTTGGAATAACGGCATTCCTCACCGAGCCATACGGTTTTATCGACCGGCAGGAGTTCCTAAACCAGCTTGGGCAGCAGTCGGCAATGACAAAAGATCCTTTTCTGTTTCCCTATACCCTCCAGTATGTCGGAATCACCCATTATATTTACGAGATTCGAAATCTCGTCTTTTTTGGTCAGGGGATACTCCTGTCGCTTCTGTCTTATCTGGGAATTTTTTATACCGTCTGGCAAATTATTGTCAAAAAGAAAGACAGGAAGTGGGCACAGGAGCTGATCCTCCTGGTTTTTGCCGCTTCGTATTTCGGTATAGTCGGCAACTTTGCCGTCGGTTATATGCGTTATCTCCTGCCGCTCTACCCGTTGCTGGCGATTTTTGCCGCCCTGCTTGCGGAGGATATCCTGCGCCGTCTTGCTTATCTGAGTCGATTCCTCGCCTATTTTATACCCATTTTGTTTGGCGCCTCTCTCCTGCTTTATCCGTTGACATTCCTGCATATTTACGCCGTTCCCAATACCCGCGTCCAGGCTACCGCTTGGATCTTGCAACATATTCCGGCCGGCAGCAGACTGGCTGTGGAACACTGGGATGATGCTTTGCCGCTCACCGGACAGGGGTCGTACCGGATAGCGACCCTGCCGCTCTATGATCCGGACACAGCGGCCAAATGGCAGCAGATCAACCGGACACTGGAAGCCACAGATTACATCATCATCGCCTCCATGCGGCTTGCCGCCCCGCTTCAGCGTCTGACCAATTGCCGGGTATTGCCGCCTGATCGCTGCTATCCGATTACTGCCGCCTATTACAAATCTCTCTTTTCCGGATCGTTGGGATTTACAAAAGTTGCTGATTTTACTGTATACCCGACAGTGCCTTTTTTGCACATACCGATCCCCGACGATTCAGCGGACGAATCATTTACCGTCTATGATCATCCGCATGTCATGCTGTTTAAAAAGATCGACAGGACAAAATAATCCTTGTACTTCGCTCCGCCGCATAGTAGAATAGTGTGCATGGGAAAACGGGTTTTAGTTACAGGCGGTACGGGATTTTTAGGCTGTCATTTGTCCCGCCGTCTCCGCGCCTTAGGGTATGATGTGACGCTTTTTGACATTGCCGAACTCACTGCCAAAGACCTCATTGGAAAAGTCAACGTCATAAAAGGAGATGTGCGGAACAAAAAGTCCGTCAAGAAAGCAATGGCCGGGCAGCAGTACGTTATCCACGCCGCCGCCGCGCTTCCCATTCAGCGGTCACGGAAACTGATCTTTGACGTCAACGTCGAGGGCACCGGCAATGTCCTTGAAGCAGCACTCCTCGAGAAAGTGAAACGGGTGGTGTTTATTTCAACCACTGCCATGTACGGCGTGCCCAAACACCTGCCGGAGACAGAGGAGAGTCCAATCGACCCCCTGGGCAGTTACGGCGAGTCAAAGGCACGTGCCGAGAGCCTTTGCCATGAGTACGAGGAAAAAGGGTTATCTGTCAATATCATCCGGCCGAAAACATTTCTCGGCCCGGAACGCCTCGGTGTCTTCCAGCTGTGGTTTGAGGCAATTTACACCGGACACAGAATATTCCTGCTTGGCAATGGCAAAAATAAATACCAGCTGCTGGCTGTCTCGGACGTCACGGACGCAATCATTAAAACCATGCAGACGGACGTGACAGGTGAAACCTTCAACATCGGTGCCCGCGAGTTTAAAACCTGGAGGAAGGACCTTGGTTTTATCATCAAGCATGAGAAGTCCAGCACCAAAATTACCGGCCTTCCCGTCTGGCCGTCTCAGGTAATTCTGGCCTTTCTTGAACTACTTCACCTCTCACCGATCGCTGCCTGGCATTACAAAACGCTGCCGGTCACGTCTTATGTCTCCACAGAAAAGGCGGAGAGGCTTCTGGGATGGAAAGCCAAAAAATCAAACCAGGACCTGTTACTTGAGAGTTATCTATGGTATAAAAAATACAGGAACAAAATTATTGGCAAAACAGGCGACACACATCGTGTCGGATGGAACTTTAAGATACTTAATCTTGTTTCCCGCTTCTGATGATTATGAATATTGGCTTCGACTTGGATAAGGTACTTATTTCGTACCCCCCACTTGTTCCGGGCAGGATGATTGACAAGCTCTATAAGAAAAAAGCCAACGGTGTCCTGCTCTACCGCATTCCGTCCACCCCTGAACAGTGGCTGCGCAAGCTGTCCCATATTCCGGCGCTCCGCCGGCCCATCCGTGAAAACCTTCATGTCCTTGAAGAGCTTTCAAGAAAAGACCATAAGTTGTATCTCATCTCCTCCCGCTTCAAGTTTCTGGAACCTGAGACAACCAAGTTGGTGAAAAAACATGGCATTGACAGGCTATTTGACGGTCTGTATTTCAATTATGACAACCTGCAGCCGCATGAATTCAAAAACGCTGTTATCAAAAAACTTCATCTCGACATCTATGTCGATGATGATCTTCACCTCCTCAACTATGTCTCCCGGCAGCAAAATGGTATCCGCTTTTACTGGCTTTCGGATGATAAAAAGGCAGTCTCTCCCAATAAAAAAATCCAAAAAATTGCTCGCCTTTCCGATCTCTTCCCGCACCCGTCCTAACTATGCAAGCAACTGATTTCCTTTCCGTTTTCGAGTGGTGGTTTGTCCTTTTGGCTGTCGGCCTCGGGTTTTTCCCGCTTGCTTGGCTGATTTTCCATGAGTTTTTTGACGGGGGATATGCCTTCTCCAAGATTATCGGCGTCGTCCTCCTCTCCTACACCTTTCTGTTTTTGGGAGTAGTCCGCCTCCTGCCATTTACGTCAGTTGCTGTTCCCGGAGTGTTTCTTCTGCTCAGTATTGGTACGCTTTTTCTGGCAAGGCGTTTTTCGGACTTGTCAGTTAAGCGCCTGCGTCCCTACTTATTTAAATGTCTGTTTGAGGAGCTTTTGTTCTTTGATTTGCCTCGACTTGTTTCGTGACTTATCCTGCGAAGCTCGAAGAGCGAAGTTGGGCCCGCCTTGCACCCATGAAAAAGTCTTTTTAAAAGTTTTCAAAAAATTTTGGGCCGGCAGAATCAGTGGTGTTTTGTTTCAGATTTTGTAGACTAGATCTAGTTTCTCGGAACAATTTGGTTTTTTGAATTAAGAAAGTGATTATGAAACAAGAAATTTGGATATATCG
>JAKAMH010000100.1 GCA_021813005.1 bacterium | reverse complement strand
GTTTATGCGGTACTTCAAATTCACAGAGCAAGTATATCAGATTCTGAAACACAAATTTATTTATAAGGGGAAAATAATAAAGTAAGGACTTGACATAAATTCCTTACCAATGTACAATATCCTTGTATGAATCAGAGCGCAACCATAACAAGTAAAATGCAACTTACAATCCCCATGGCTGTTGCCAAAAAAGCAGGGCTCGTAAGTGGTGACAAGGTTGCTGTTTCAGAGGAAGATGGCAAAATTGTGTTAACCCCCTTTAGAAAGTTACTAGCAGAACTCGCCGGTTCTTTGTCAGTTCCCGAGAAGTGGAAAGGAATAGATATTGATCAGGTAATTCGGGAAGCAAAAATGCAACATTTTCAAAATAAAAGAGTATGATTTTTGTTGATACGAACTACTTCATTCGTTTTCTTCTTAACGACATTTCGGAACAACACAATCTCGTGAAGAAACTTTTTACGAGAGCATCAGAAAAGAAGGTTTCCCTTATTACCTCCACGATAGTATTTTTTGAGATTTACTGGGTTTTGAGTTCATATTATGGGAAAGAGAAATCAGAGATTGTAGCAGTACTTCAGAAGATACTTCGCCTAACATTTATTGAGTTGCCTGAAAGAGAGATACTGCTTAGTAGTCTAATCTTATTCAAGGAAGTGAATCTGGATTTGGAGGATTGTTATAATCTCTTCTTTGCCAAGTCTCAAAAAGTTGATACATTCGGCACTTTTGATAAGAAGTTAGGAAAAATATTTGCGGAGAAATAACGTCCAGAGGCGGAAAGGGATTCTGTTAGCTCCCACAGCTTGTTATCAGTGCCAGAATTTGCGCTCACCGGTCATCAACGTTGATACACCTGCAAAGAGATTATAAAATGTAAGTCGTGGGTAATCGATTCTATCAGCACCCACCAAAACAAAGTTTTTGTAGTTTCCTAAAATTATCCTTTTTATGAGGTAAAAGTAGTCCAATTTCAGGGGAGTCTTTTAAGATTTGACAAAACTAGTATTGTATACTATCATTATATACATAAAGTCACTTTATGAAAAAGGACATAAAACTAAATAAGCCTCTTGCCTTCGATTGGGATAAGGGAAATAAAGATAAGAATGTCCAGAGACATCAAGTGCAGAATACTGAAAGTGAGGAAATTTTTGAAAATGAACCGATATTACTTGAAGATACTATTCATTCAGATAAAGAAAAGAGATATCTGGCTTATGGTATAACAGATAAAAAAAGACAACTGGTAATATCATTCACATTAAGAGGAGCCAATTTAGAGAAAATACGAATTATTTCTTCTCGAGATCAGGATAAAAAGGAAAAAAAGTTATATAAAAAGTTAAAAGGGGGTGACAAGTAAAAATGAAAAAAAGGGCAATTAAAAAAATACCACAATTTAAGAATGAAGATGAAGAGTTTGAGTTTTGGTCAACTCATTCAACTGTAGATTATATTGATAATTTCAAACCTGTTAAGTTCGATCTCTCAGAACTGAAACCATCAACAAAAACAATTAGTATACGCCTACCAGAGTCAATGATTGACCAGTTAAAAAAATTAGCAAATAAAAGAGATGTACCATATCAATCACTACTCAAAATCTTGCTGGGAGAAAAAATAAGAGAAGAAAACTTACAGCCATAATTTTGTAATTTGTTATTGGAAAGCCTGCTGAAATCTCACTAAGAGGAGGAATATTGAGCACTATTTTTGGTCCGTACCCTCTCGAATATTTAGAACGTTTGCCTTCCAGAGGCGGATTGAGGCTCTATCAGCAATCACACTAATCCATCAGTGCCAGAATTTGCGCTCACCGGTTGCAACCATGGGGATACCAGCCTTGTCTGCCGCTTCAATTGACGCTTTATCATTAATAGATCCGCCCTGCTGGACAATGGCCCCAATTTTATATCTCTCAGCGAGCTTCACGACGTCATTGAAGGGGAAGAAGCTGTCACTTGCTAGGATAGCGCCTTCAGTATGCTTCCTGGCCTGCTCTAGTGCTATGCGGGCTGCACCGACTCGCGACGTCTGTCCCGACCCAATGCCGCGGGTCATTGGTAGGTCGTAATCGACAACAATAATGGAGTTTGAGTGGACGCGGCCGATGAATTTCCAGGCTATCTTCATCTGCTCCATCTGTTTTTTGGTGGGTTTGTATTTGCCCATTACCTGCCATTTGGTAAACTCATGCTCACGAACCTCATCCCAATCTTCTATGATGAAGCCGCCATCGAAGAAACGAACGTGACGTGGATCGGACCGTTGGTGGGGGATACGGCCAAACGTGTAGATGCCTGTTGTCTTGCGGATGCTCCTGATGAGTTTTTCTGCCTGTTTGGTAACACGAGGGGCAGCCACGATATCTACCACGACGCCGTCTTCTTCCTTAAATCCGGCGAATGTCTCAGCCGCGCTTAGGTCAAGCACTTTATTCAGGACGATGACGCCCCCAAAAGCCGAGACAGGGTCCGCGGCGACTGCCCGTGTCAGCGCCTCAGAAGGTGTTTTGCCAATCGCGACGCCTGCCGGACTGTTGTGCTTGATGACGACGGCTGCCGCTTCCTTGAACATACGCACAGACTCGAGTCCCGACGCAATATCAGTGAAGTTGACATAGGAGAGGTCACGTCCGGTGAGTTTTTGCAGAGAGGCAAGCGGAGAGTTGGTATTGGGTTCGAGGTAAACGGCAGCTTTTTGATGCGGATTTTCACCGTAACGAAGCGTCAGTGTCCTTCTGCCGGGAAGTGCAATTTCCTCGGGAAACAGGTCTCGTCCCAGAAAATGTGCAATCTGCGCATCATACAAAGAGAGATGCCGGAAGGCTTTGGCGGCGAGGTCTTGCCTGAGTCTCGTCGTAACCTGGCCACTTTTCAGGGCTCGCGCAGTGCGGGAATAATCAGACGGATCCACAACTACCAGGACATTTTTGAAATTTTTAGCGGCGGAACGTACCATCGTCGGCCCGCCGACATCAACGCTCTCTACCGCCTCAGACAACCTCACGCCTCTTTTTCCGACAGTCTCCTCAAAAGGGTAGAGGTTGGTTACTACGATATCAATATCCTTGATGCCAAGCGCTCTGGCTTCTTTCCTGTGCCTGGGATTCTGTCTGTCATAAAGAATACCGCTTTCCACCTGAAAGCTGATAGTTTTCATGCGGCCGTCAAAGCTCTCAGGATTGCCCGTAATATCCCGGATCGGGATGACAGGTATGCCGTTGTCCGTGAGTGCTTTGGCAGTGCCGCCGGTTGAAATAATCCGAAACCCCAGTTCTGAGAGAATTCTGGCAAAGTCCGCGATCCCGGTCTTGTCAGAGACACTTAGGAGAGCATATTGCTCGGAAGATCCCGCCTTGACGGGGTTTTCTCGTCTTGTCATAGGGAATTTTCTGTCTCTACTATAATTGCGGCCAACTGCAAAGTCAACCCTGCCCTGCCAAGTGAGGTCAAGAGATAATTGGTGCTCTGGAGCTAAGTTGTTAATATGCGGATAAGTTTAGTATAATCTCAAGACTATGATCAGG
>JAKAMH010000011.1 GCA_021813005.1 bacterium | reverse complement strand
CATTATCATGCGCTGCCTGCGAAGTAACTACGCTTACGCCATGATTGAGTGGATGAGTAACAGCAATAAACTCTTCCGTAAGCAGTATCGTACTGCCCGGCTGTTGACGTGGCAGTCGAAGATTGGCATTTGCAATGACCTCGGCTGAGAAATCAGATATCAAGTTGTAATCTGCCTCAGTGTAATGCGAATGAGGAGAGGAAAGAAGATTACGTCTTCTGAGCTCACCAATTGCGTGCCCGGTGCTGACGGAATATATTTTTAGGGTTCTCCCTAGCTTTTCTAACTCTCCCTCCAGTGCAGGATAGCGAGAAAGCTTGATACCTAACTGCTGGGCTATGGTTCCCTTCCCAATTCCCGATTCA
Source organism: bacterium (assembly GCA_021813005.1). GTDB lineage: Bacteria > Patescibacteriota > Microgenomatia > Levybacterales > UBA12049 > JAKAMH01. The sequence continues at coordinate 15,642 of JAKAMH010000011.1, read as the reverse complement.
CCTATAATGACCACGTTGGTTACAGTTTTGGGATATCTGACCATTCGCGGGATAATATCATAATCTATAATCCGCATAAGTTCCGGCGAGTTATCAACAACTTCGGTTTTCCGAACACCTTGATATTGCCTCATCTCCGGATACATTCCCGCTAACTGGTGTAGGCTGCCCTCTGGATGTTCTACCATAATTCCCCCTCGTTCCTGTCTACCCCGTCATAACATTTTCCCGAAATGGGCTGGTGCGGTAGATCAATAGAATTACTTCCAGTGTATATCATACCCGAGCCCGTGGCAGGCAGATCTCTATCGTTGTCCCTTTTGTCAGGGCAGATTTGATCTTCATGGTCCCTTTATGATAACCGACTATATGCTTGGCCAAAATAAGTCCGACGCCAAGCCCCCCAGATAATTGAAAATTCTTTCCCTTATAAAAGCCATCAAATATTTTATCAATTTCCCCCTTATCAATACCAATACCCTGGTCCCGAATAACTACTTTAAGTCTGGTTTTCCCGACATTTAGGCTTGACGAAATAATCGAATTAACGGGTGAAAATTTTGCGGCATTATCTAAAAGTCCTGAGAACACCTGGAGCAACTTATCTTTATCACCAATCACTATATCCATACCATCTTTTGCATCTGTGCTATATGTGAACTGCTTGTCTCTGTTGGCTACCTGTGAACGCTCTACAGCCTTCTCTAACACGTCGCTGAGATGACTTTCAGTGAGAACAAAATGCAGCTTACCCTGCTTAATACGGTTAACCTCAAGCAGCTCTCTCACAAGTTTCGTCAGACGCTCACTCTCTTCATACAATTCATGTACCCACTTTGCCTCTATGGTGTCCTTGCCGGCAAAGCGGCTGTGGAGCAATTGAATGTATCCGTTGATGGACGTCAAAGGCGTCCGAAGCTCATGAGAAGCTATGGAAATAAAATAATCCCTCACATCCAACGCTTTTTCAATTTCATCAAATGTCTGTGCCTTAACGAGAGCGAGTGATGCCATTGAGCCAAAGAGAGAGAGCACTCCAAGCTCTCGTTTTGAAAAATACTCTTCCTGAGGGGAATGCATGATGAGAACACCGATGGACTTATTTCTGTAAACAATGGGGATAAAAATAGTAGATCTGATATGGAGTTTTTTGAGCATAGGATGCACCTTACTGGTTTTCTCAATCCCAATGGCCAATGTTTTTTTACTGTCATAGGCTTTACTTGTAAAGCCATCCTTGCGGATTTTAACATCTTTGAGCATACTGTCTGAGCTGTAGGCCCTTTTCAGTACTCCATTTCTTTCCAGGACAATAGACCCATACTCTGCGTTCACCAGTTTCATGGCCTCATGTACAATCGTTTTTTGGGTTTCCACTTCTGTCATTTGAGACAGAAGCCGGAGGGCAGCTCCGTTAATCTTCTCTAAGATTGCTTCCATAAGAATCAGACAATAATAGCAAAAAAACCTGCTAATTTGACTATATTTGGGCTAGCGGCGTCTATTCTTATTCAATTCTTACATTTCCCACATTCAGTTATTAACGCCCACCTATAAGATTTCCTTATAGACAAGCTTAACTTTTATGTTTCCAAACAATCTTCCTGATCAACATAAGCTGAGAAACTTCTTCAGGCAAGCTAGCCTCCTGCGCTACGGGAAGCGCGAGCTTATCTTGCATGCAAGTGATACGCCTTCCGGAGTGTTTTTTATCAAGGAGGGATATATTAGAGTCTACAGACTGTCGGAAGGAGGAGAGGAGCTCACACTTACTATCCTGCAGCCCGGCGACCTTTTCCCGCTTACATTTGGCTTGCATAAAAGTAACAATCAATATTTTCTCGAATCAATGACACCCCTCGCATTATGGAAAGCTCCACAAGAATCATTTCTGACTTTTATAAAACAAGATTCTGAAATGTTTTATCAACTTGTCGGGGAAAGTTTTGTTCGTTTTGAAGGCTTTCTGAGCAGGATGGAATACTTTATATTCAATACTGCTTACGTGAAAGTGGCAGCTGCCCTCCTGACTTGCGCCAAAACGTTGGGCAGGAGAGCAAACAGTAGTGCCGCCGTAACCATCCCTGTCCCTCTCACACACCGGGATATCGCAACAATGATCGGTATCACACGAGAAACAACTTCGCTTGAAATGAAAAAGTTGGAAAACCAGGGATTTATCCGGAAGAGCCGCCGACAAATTACCATCGTCGACGAAGAAGTCCTCGAGCGATCCCTTTTTGCAGGAAACATCGAGCTTGCTCCACAGCAACAATTACTGAATTCCTAAGTCCTAGGCAACCTGGTGTCGCTCTTCAACAACGCTGTTACCAGGCGTTGCGGCCAGCATCCGAATCACCCAGGTGATGATGCTAAAGACCAGTCCGTACAGCACTAGGCCGATCAGCGCGTTCACATCCAAGATTCCAAACGCGAATCTGACGTCGGTAAACATACCCGAGAAAGGATAAAGCAGAGCACCGCTTACACTATAAATCCAGGTCACAAAAACAGAGGCCGGATTTGCCGAAAAGAGGCGCAAAACGATCCTCAATCCGATAAAAAATTCTATCACTGAAAACACTATATTAACTACCCTTATCAAAAATATTCCACCCCACGTACGCATATCTTTTCACCTCCCCCCAGCGGAAAGAGATTCCGCCCCGTGTCCCGGTAAGATCCGGTGTAACTGTCTATTCCGCTGCAGTCTGCTCTTTTATATCAAGGACGCGCTCTTCAACTTTTTCTTCCAGTTCATCCGCTTTCCCATTGAGAGATGCTTTTGTTTTTTCAGAAAATTTTTGAGTCCTCGCCGCTACTTTATCACTCCACTTATTCAGACTATCTTTTGCCAAGCTGAGCTTTTTAATAGCCTCAGTCCGGTTCTTCTTATCTGAGAGAGCGACTGCCGCCGCGCCCATAGCACCACCAACGATCACCCCCGCCATGCCGACGGTCAATGGATTAACTCCGTTTCTCTGATCCTGTGTTGTCATGTTTTTCACCCCCTTTTTAATATATTCTCAGCTCTGGCAATTAACCTCCCAAATATCAATACGACAAGTGAGGCGCCGACAGCAAAACTAAACGATGCAAGATTAAATCCGGACACAGAAAGCCCGAAGATAATTTCTGCCAAGAACCCGCCGAAGAGCGCACCCACGATCCCCAGGAGTATTCCCCCCAGGAGGCCGCCCTGCTCGGGTTGAGGATCAAGCGCATTGGCAATCACCCCGACAACGAGCCCAAACACAACCCAAGACAAAAGATTCATCCAACCCTCCTTCTTTCCATCAGAACCAGCGTACAGCTTATCCATAAGAGACCGGCGAAAAACCTGTAAGGAATGGGAAAGAAGTACCACAGTTACTACATGAAGCTCCCACGACCTAACGGTCGGGATATCTTCTTCCTGCGCGTCACAGGGAGCTGTCCTGCCTGCCGGCAGGCAGGAATCCCTCCGAAGCGAAAAACTTGTCGCTCTGGTCCGTGAGCTGACGCTCTTGGTGTTTCGCGAAGGGGGATAAAATCAGCCTCACCGACAACAAAAAAGGGAGACCACCTGGCTCTGGTATCCCTTTTTTACGGAAGTTTGGGGTTATCTGAGGTCCATATCATCACTTCCCTGTTGCATACGTTGCCGAGCCAACCCTCCTCGCCTTCCCGCTGCCTGAGCCTCTTTTTTAGTCCACTCATGAGCGGTACCGCGAGCATGAGCAGCCTTCCCACCCCGGCTGGCGATGTCGCGCCGCTTCGTCAGAGACATAGATGCAAATCCCCGTCTTGATGTTTTGCCTGCCATTTTACTCTCACCTCCTCTACAGCTACTCACTTTATAGCTTATCCATAAGAGACCGGCGAAAAACCTGTAAGGAATGGGAAAGAATCAAAAGTCCATAATGTTTTTAGCCGGTTACATATTCCGTCCGAATCCCTAATCTCTGTGGGTGTCAGAAGACGAATTTTCGCGACCACCGGTAGCAAGGTAGATGGTGTTTTGCAAGACGAAACTGCTACTCAGAGTAAGATACTTTCGCGAGAAATGACTGAAATAGCTTCATGACTGTTTGAACACCGGCTGATTTGTCTGCGTCAAGATATAGATACTGTACACCGGTTGCCGATCCTGACCTAACCGCATCAACAAATGCCTCCGCACGCAGGGAAGTAACAGTATAGTGTACCTGCCGAATGGCCAGGTGCCCCCCGACGTATCCGATCTGCAAGGCAAGAGGAGTTCTACTTTGAAGAGACGCCTTGGCAATCTCTGCAATCGTAGTATTCATTCTAAGGCTTGTGTCTATCGAGAAGACCGGCCCTCTATTTCCTTCCTGCAGGAGTATTCTTGTTCCGTCCATCTTTTTGCTCCAGAAGTGGGGATATGCATAAGAGAAAAATGCTCCGTTTCCCCTCTTATCCAGGGAGACTGGTTGAATTATGGCGGTCGATGAGGAAATCGGAAGAGGGCGGGACTGCCTGGGCAGGAAAACTTTCAGGCTGACGATTACGGCAAGTACCACACCCACAATGAAAAACACCTTCATAACCTTAATTATACTATGACACTAAGACTCAGGAATAATATCATTTCCTTATTTTGTCTCTTTGTATCCCGGAAAGAAGTCAGTCATAATCTTTGCCTTTTCAATATGCATTTGCTTGAGAATTTTTTCCGTCTCCTGAACCATAAGCTGTGGGCCAGAAATATAGAATGTTCTTTTCTCGAAATCCGGGATTGCCTCCTGCACCATCCACGAGGTAATATGACCGGTAAACCCGCGCCAAACAGGTGGTATGGAAGTAGTATCGGTAAGCGTATAGTATGTCTTTATACCATACTCCCGAGCCCGAGCAAAAATATCGGCGAAAATAACATCATCCATATGCCGATTGGCAAAAAGCAAAACTATATTGACCGAAAGCTTATTATCAATGATATATTGAATCATCGATCGGAAAGGTGCTACGCCAACACCGCCCGCAATAAAGGCAAGTGGTTTTTTGTACTCTTTAGGTAGCACAAAATCTCCCGCAAGCTGTGAGGCAATTATTTCGTCTCCCTTTTCCATACTAAGCAATGCCTTTTTGTAGCTGCTGGACGGATTATTAAATTTTACTGTCAACATAGGACTTGCCTCAGTAGGCGATGATGCCAGGCTAAAGTAGCGCCTATTACCCCTGCTGTCTACATCCCGGTGAGGCAGAGTCCACTCCATGTACTGGCCCGGCACAAAACTAAATTTATTTACCCGGCTGAAGATAAAAACAAAGGTATCCTTCGTCATTTGTATCCGCTCCGAGAGCGCCAGCACCAGCCTATACTGAGGGCTGACCAAAAACGAGTAGATATTGCCGATACAAAGTGCTGTTTCAGGCGTAAACACGATTCCGAAAAGCCGCACTTGGGGCGTAGAGTAGAGTAACGCCACCAGTCCCCCAAAATATCTCTGAAGCGTTTTTGTCGGAGGAGAAGTCAGAGGCTCAACCAACATGACAAATGCAAAAAAGAAGAGAGCCGATTGCCTAATACCTTTTTCAAGAATTGAGAGTATGGATAGCGCTGAGCCGGTGTGAAGAAAGGCAAAAATGGCAACCACGAGAGCGTATGTGGCAAGGAACGTTGTCACCAGATCTTCTCGTCTGGTTTTCCGCACTATGGCAAGCCCTCCGATGAGAACAAATGGCATCATGGACGGAGTACCAATCCACCAAGTGGCAGAATATTCGGGGGAGAGCAATGCAATACCGGCAATTGCCGCGGCTGCCGGATTAAAGATATGCCGTTTTTCGACAGTTACCAGGTACTTCACTCCCATTGCCAAGATAGATGCTCCAATTATAAAAGGAAGGCTGTGGGGAAGCTTAACCGGAATAATTAATGTAAGGATCAGGGCGGTAATAAACACGGATTCGGAGTTGGTTACCGCCTTAAAAAACCAGGCAAAACAATAATTGGCAAGATATGAGGAGATAACCGCCACAATTGCCGAGATGATGATATCTGCAGGAGTGTAAGGCAGAAGCCCCAGTCCACCGAAAAGAGCGGCAATTCCCACAAGCCCTATCAAATAGTAAAGCGTCAGGCGGTACATGGTAACTTTATTAAGAAACTTGTCGATCATAGGTTACATTTGTACAAACTTACTAAATCCTTCAGTAAAATATGCTCGTTCATTATTGGTGATCATATATGCTTCTAGATACTGTTTTGACTGAATAAAGCTAATTCCATTTTCTCCCATTGCGAAGGCTGCCGTAGCGAAGCGATCAGCTTCATAGACATTTTTGCCAATTACCGTTATGCTTGCAATGTCGGTCGCGTTGACACCGGAAACGGGATTATAGATATGACTTCCCCGAAGGTATGTTCCCGATGTAGCAATGCCGCAATTTGTCAGACTGAGGACTTTGATTATCTCATCCGTCTGAAAGGGATTTCGTATACCCACAACCCATTTACTTCCGGAACTACTTACGCCCTTAATCTGTATGTCCCCACCTATCTCTACAAAGACGTTTTCATATCCCCTTTTTTCCAGTTTTTTTGCTGCTTCCCAAATAGCATACCCTTTCACAATTCCTGAGGGATCAAACAACCCGCGAATCGTCGTCGTAAAAAAACCGTTTGTTGCATGCTTGGTCTCCTCAGCGAGTGCAATAATTTTATTCATTTCTTGACTATAGTCTCCCCGTGCCAGCTTTCCCCTATTAATGAGCATTACTTCACTCGTTTCCTTGTACGGACTGAATCTTTCATCAATTTTTCGAAAATCTGAAAAAATCTCCTCAATATCTTCGTCTTTTGCGGTAATATCAACTATTTCTATGATTACCGGCATGCCCATGATCATTTGTTGTCGTCTCATTTCTACTTCGCCTGGCTCAGGGCATCTGCTAATGACTGTTGGAATGCCATACTGGAGTCAGAGGCACCCGAAATGATATTTACCTGCGCATTTTGCGCTTGGATTGCCTCTGATTTAAGCATAGGCATCGCCTGTGAGTTGATAAAACGAGATGTGCCATTGTCGTTTGGATACTGCAAAAATGTCACGTCAGTTATCCTGCCGCCTGTTATCTGTACCTGAACCTGTATGTTTCCATAATAAGCGTCTACCACGCTACCCCTATATGTGCCGTTTTTATATCCCCGGGAAGTTGCATTTGATGTATTTGGAGCCGGAGTGTTGATTGGGCCTAGGTCACTGCTAGTGATAACTGGCTGCTTGTCTCCCCTGGCTATATTTCTAAAGAACACGAGAAGAAAAAATCCTCCCATAACTACTATTACCTGCGCGTACTTTTTCATCATTCCAGTATACAAGCTCTCTCTGAAGAAATCATGAAGGGCTGCCGAGAGGAAGCTGAATTATCATGGTCGTTCCCATATTTTCCCGACTTTTGACAGTGATTGTACCTGCATGTTTGTCAACAATCGACTTCACGATGGCCAAACCTAGTCCCGCCCCACTGATGTATCCGCTACGACTTTTATCACCTCTATAAAATCTGTCGAAGATATGCGCTATGATGTCCTGCGGGATGCCAATACCTGTGTCTTCGATGGTGACGAAGGCGTCCCGTCCGTTATCCTCAAGCTTGAGAGAAACAAGCCCGTTTTTCTTATTGTAATCAATTGCATTCTTAAGTAGATTGGAGATTGCTGAGATAATAAGCTCTTTATCCCCGGACACAACAATCTCCGGCTTCGGAAGTTCCAGATGTAGTGAAACCGCATGTTCCCTGGCATAGGCTGACATTCTCTTTTTGGTGAACTGCAGTAAGTCTCCCAACACAACTGGCTGCCGAGTGGTGTCTTGCTGGGCATCCAGTCGGGAAAGTAGAAGTAAATCATTCACCAGCTTTGCCATGGTATCTACCTCTTCCAAATTGCTCTCCAAACTCTTTCTGTAATCAAGCGGCAGCGGTTTTTTCAGGGAAAGCTCAACCTCCATGTTCGTTTTGAGAATAGCGAGCGGAGTGCGAAGCTCGTGAGACGCATCGCTGATAAATTGTTTCTGGTTTTCAAACGTTTGCTTGATAGGAGACAGTGTCCTCCCCGCCAGAAAATAGCCAAATCCTGTAGTAAGAAGGATAATTCCGGCATTAACGAGTAGAAGAATTACCTGTAGCTCCCGCTCCGCCTCCTGAATGATCGAATATTCCTGTTTTTCCGCTAACTCGTGACGCTCCACGCTTCTTGCCATATACCGCCCATATCCGGCAAGTAATGCCTGGCTAAAAATAAATAAAATAACCGTGATGATAAGCACATAGAGAATAGTAAGACGAAGCCTTGCTCTTGAGAATATATCACTCCCTAAAAGTGTACCCCACGCCCCTGACTGTTTCCAGCTTTTTGGCATAATCTCCTTTCAGTTTCTTGCGAAGATTTTTGATATGCGCATCGATGATATTGCTAAATGAATCAAAGTGCTGATCCCAAACATGGCTCACAAGCTGTTCGCGGGTAATTACCTGATTTTTATTGCGCAGCAAATACTCAAGCAATTGAAACTCTTTCAGGGTGAGTGTAATTTCCTTCTCCCGAAGCGTCACTTGATGAGTTAACGTATTGAGAACTAGGTTGCCGGATGCAAGTAGCTCAGGTATGGCTTTTTTGGGACGACGCAGGAGTGCCCGGATACGAGCCGAAAGTTCTTCAAAGGCAAAAGGCTTAACGAGGTAATCATCTGCCCCCAGATTAAGGCCGTTGACTTTGTCCTCCAGCGCGTCCTTGGCAGTTAAAAACAATATAGGAGTCTCAATACCAAAATCTCTGACCTTCCGGCACACGGCATAGCCATCCTGTCCGGGAAGCAGCACATCGAGGATAATAAGATCATAATCTTCTGAGGTAGCAAGTAGTTCGGCCTCAGTTCCATCAAAAACGTTATCAACAGCGTATCCTTGTTGTTCCAGGCCTTTCTTGATAGAAAGGTTTAATTTTGGTTCATCCTCAACCAACAACACCCTCACGGGCCTATTTTACTACAACCCAATGAACATTTCATGAACAGAGAAGCAAATTAGGTGAGGTTATCAGAAAGAAAAGAGATTGTCTTTTCCCACGCATCTTCTGCCGCCTTTTTTCTATACGTTACGGGGTTTGTATCATTAAAGAACGCATGTCCGGCATCGGCATAAACGATTGCCTCAAAATCTTTATTATTTTCCTGCATAGCGCGCCGTAAATCCGGAAGCCCCTTCACAAGACGGTCATCTTCTTCCCCATAAAATGCAAGAATAGGACAGGAGATATTTTGTATTTCTGCCAGGTTATCTGCATGCCCATAATATGGCACAGCTGCTTTAAGTCGATCATCTGCCGTAGCGAGTGCATAGGCGTATGTACCACCAAAACAATATCCCACGACTCCAACCTTCCCCGTGCAAGATTCGTCATCAAGTAGATAATCAATGCATTGCTTTAGTTTTGTGACTGTTTCATTGGCAAATTCAGGAGATTGCAGAGGCGCCATTGCTTCCCGCAGTTTTTTTTGTGCTTCATCCCGCGTCGCGGGGTTGGCAACTTCTTTCATAATTGATTGGTCAATCTTTTCGGTAATACCTGTATCCGAGAGGAGGTCTGGAGCAATTACATCATAACCCCTCTTGGAGAAACGCGATGCCACTTCTTTAATATGACCTGTCAAGCCCCATACTTCGTGTATCACAATTAGCCCCGGATATTTGCTCTCACCACCGGGTGTCAGATGAATAACAGAAAAAGTCTTATCCTGATGTGGCATTTGTATTATTTCCTGCATAACGCGTTTCAGTATACACTTTTTATATAACCGATACCAGTCAGATATCTTACAAATTAAAGACTATCTCCGAAACTTTCAGAGATTGCTTAAATCCGGTAAACACTTCCATAAACTTTTGTTCCATCTCTCCATTCCAATTGACTTCTTTCCACAGGCCTTTCATAAGCAATTTTCCGTCCCGCAGTACCGGCTCAATCCGACCGATAAACTCGTCTTCGTATAAAATTGGCAATACTACCTGAGGTGATGGATCAATGTGTGACTATCTGTTCGACTATTGTCTCAACTTCACTGATATTTCTTGCTGAATAGTTTAATCGGCTTACTGTTTTCCGCTGCGTGATGTTTGTGACGGATTAGCTGATAGTCCTTTATCGGGACTATGCAAAGCGCTTTGTTATAAAATTCAATTCCTTGCTTTTCTTGATAAGGCCAGGTGTAATAATCGCACGAATGATAATCTGCTATTTTTGCCTGTAGTACTAATTCAACATTTTGCCCGCATGGATTAAGCGGATCAAACTGCAAAAGGCGAAGAGTCTGAAATACCCTTTCAACCCCTGACTTTTCAACTAATAATTTGGGTGGCAGAAGTAATTGCTTTTGTAGAAGAAATCTGCTTACTTGTTGCTTGGAAATCGTTATCTTCACAAACAGAATGTAACAGAACTTATTTCGCATATTCTCTCAAATACAGTATAATCACGTTAATGAAGGCTGTTTGGGATTGGAAAAAACATTTTGCTGAGGTAGGAGACAAAGACGTATTTGATACGTACATAGCGGAAGCGCTTTTGTCTGAAGGACGGTACTTACCCACAGAAGAGAAAGCCTATGAAATGAACAACGCTTCAACACCTGACACGCTCGCCGCGAAACAAAAAGAGAGACTATCTGCATTTCCAAAACTCGGAAAGCTTTTTTATGAAGTAGAACTTCCTCTCGCCCCTATCCTTTTCAAAATGGAGGAGCTGGGAATCACACTTGACATAAAAGAGCTAGATGAGATTGGGAGACAGATCCTCTCGAAGTCTCAGGTAGTTAAAAAAGATATCCTTGATACCATTGGTTATGAAATAAATCTGAATTCCTCGCCACAAGTGGGAGAGTATTTGGTAGAGAAAGAAGGCGTACCGCTTGGACGGACAAAGACCGGCAAATACGCAACCAATGAAGGAGAGCTCTCAAAGTTCCAGGACCAATTTGAAGTTATACGTAACCTACTGCAGTACCGGGCTTTGGCAAAACTCCATTCGACCTATGTACAAAGTTTGATAGACAAAGTTGACTCAGAAGGTCGCGTCCATACGACATATCACCAGGTATATGTCAATACGGGACGACTTGCATCATCCAACCCAAACCTACAAAATATTCCTGTTACATCTGTTTTTGGTAATAAAATAAAAGGTTGTTTTAAACCCACGCCCGGTTATGTTCTCGTCTCTTTTGACTACTCGCAGCAAGAGCTTCGGATTATGGCGCATCTATCAGGAGAACCGAAGTTAATTGAGGCATTTAAAAACAAACAAGACGTCCACAAAATTACGGCTGGGCAACTCTTTGGCGTACATCACGAGGAGGTCACAGCTGAACAGAGACGAGTCGGAAAAACGATTAACTTTGGCATCATTTACGGCATGAGTGGATATGGCATGAGTGAAAATCTCCAAATTGGAGTCGCGGAGGGTGAAGAATTTATTCAGAACTTTTATCGTACATTTCCCAGGATCAAAGAGTACTATGACAACTACTTGAACAATGCCCGGATACACGGATTCGTGGAGACAATTTTGGGACGAAGACGTTATGTTTTTGAAAACCCGCAGAGGAAACTTATAGACAACGGGGCCAGGCGGGTCCTGATGAATTTCCCCATACAAGGATCCGCTGCAGACCTTATGAAACTTGCTATGGTAACGCTGCATCAGCGAGTGCTTCATAAAGAAACTGCTGTACGCCTTTTGCTCCAGATTCATGACGACCTGGTGTTTGAGATAAAAAATAACCAAGATCTTAAGAAGCACGTTGCGGCAATTAAAGAAATCATGTGTAATATCTATCCGCTTACCGTACCTATGGAGGTTGACGTAAAGATAGGTATGAACTGGGGAGAAATGAAACCTCTTACTTGATCCCTCAGCTATCTTTAAGGAGAATTTTCTATACTCATTTTGATTGTGGTACAATCGTCAGGAAGAAAAACCAATGTCGGGAAGTGAAATTTTACAGACAAGACTAATCAAATGGATGAGCCGTAAGGGAGACTTGCCTGCTGTTATAGAGACAGCGACCGGCAACAGCATCAACTACTTTGATTTTTCCTGCGGTGTTCGTGCGGTCAGAAAACTCCTCGGAAACAGTCCGAAAACTCTCGTTGTCACCTTGCCGGGCGGTATAACCGACTCTGTCATCTGGATAAGCGCGTTGACAGGGGGGCACCTGCTTATTCCTGTCTCGCCAAGAATTACTGACTACGAGCTGCAAAAAGTATTCCTCTACCACAAGCCCGATTTACTTATTACCGATAGTCTTGATCGACAGTTCCCGGAGAAGCTGAGTATATGGCAGGCAAACACAATTGAACAAGCAATACAGGAGGGGATACGCCAAAAAGATGCTCTGCCTGTCAAAGAAAGGACCAGTGAGGGAAGCGTTTTTCTTTCGTCTTCCGGATCTACCGGCACGCCAAAAGGTATGCGTCTCTCAGCCAAAAAAATTGTCATTACTGCTGAAAACATTGCCGAAAGTCACAGGCTAACTGACAAGGACAGGGGGCTTACTCCTTTACCTTTTCATCACGTCAACGCGCCTATTGTTACTCTCATAACTACTATCTTAACAGGCGGCACTGTCATCGCAGCTCCTAAATACAGCACTACCCATTTTTGGGAATGGGTAAAAAAATATGATCCCACATGGATCAGCATCGTACCCACCATTGTGGCTATGCTTCTCAAAACCGATAAACCTGACTTCCTGGGAAAAACTTCACTCAGATTCATCCGAACTGCATCTGCTCCGCTGCCTGTTGTCTACTTTGAGCGTTTCGAAAAGAAATTTGGGTATCCGCTTATTGAAACATACGGTGTATCAGAAGCCGGATCCACTATTACAGCCAACCCTGTTCCGCCCGGTGTCCATAAAGCAGGGTCTGTCGGACTGCCGATCGGCGTAAAGCTTCGTATTTGTAAGGTTGGAAAATCAAAACTCACTGACGTCACTGAGGGATCAGTAGGCGAGATCTGTATAAAGGGGGAAAATGTGATTGCCTCATATGATAATAACCTCAGTGAGGACGCGTTTCGGGATGGATGGTTTCGGACAGGAGATCTCGGTTACCAGGATACCGACGGATATGTATTTATTACCGGACGTATCAAGGACATCATTATTCGCGGCGGGGAAAGTATCGCACCGCGCGAGATAGAAGAACTGCTCCTCACATACCCCGGAGTACTAGAGACGGCTGTAGTTGGGCAAGCGGACCCGCTTTACGGGGAAAAGGTCGCAGGATTTGTCGTCATGCAGGAGGACACTCGGGACAAAGCCGGACTGGAGGAGAAAATGAAGCAATTTATTCAAACCAAATTAAGCCGAGAAAAGGTCCCGGCGGCCATTCACTTTCTTGACAGTCTACCCAAAGGCAACACAGGAAAAGTTGACAAACAGGCCTTAAAATCATATGAAACACCTCTTGCCTGATGGACAGGAGCTTGTCCCGCGGTATCAATTTGGATCCTGAATCACTTCGACTGCGCTCAGCGCAGACGAGTTCAGGTCACAGACTCCCAAATGGAAGATGACAACTTTGCCGTTACTCTGACAGTTCTATATTAGGACTGTGAACAGTTACAGATACGTCTGTAAAATAGAGTTTTTCCCTGTCCTATGAGATAATACTCCGTGCGCCTATGAAACCAGAAAACAGCACATCCCGGCCGCACATATTCGAGATAGATCTGATCCGTGCTATCACCGTACTTACGGTGGTGGCGGTGCATTCTCTTGCCTATACAAGTTACCTGACAACCAAGCAGTCGTCACTTGTGTTTTTGAGTTTCATCGAGCACTCCCTGCATTACAATCGGGAAATGTTTATGTTTGTGACCGGACTTGTTTTGACATACGTTTATCTGCACAAGGAATTCTCGGCAAAACGATTTTGGCTTAAACGCTTTTCACTTGTTTTTATCCCGTATGTACTTTGGAGCGCGCTATATACAGTCATCAATAATCATGGTCTCGGTCTCTTGGATTATATCAAGCTTTCCCTCGTTAATATTCTGACAGGGAATGCGTCATTTCAGCTTTATTATATTCTTCTCGCGTTAGAATTTTATGCCCTCTTCCCACTTTTCCTGACACTTATAAAACGGATCGTAAAATATCCATGGATTACATTATTCTCGAGCTTCCTGTTACAGATAGTTTTTATTTACTTTGACTTTCATTATCTCCAGACTGGCCCACTGAGTAAACTGACTTTTGTGAATAGCTTTATTTATTATCAGGACCGAGTGATTCTCCTGTATCAGTTTTTCTTTATACTCGGAGCCTTTGCAGCAATCTATATGGACCGTGTCAGAGCATCTTTACGAAAATCAGGTCTGCTGCTGACGTTTGTTTTTTTGGCAGGAATCATATCTTACGCAGCCTACTATTACACGCAAATTGAGAAATATGGTTACTCCATCGACAGGGCAACAACAGTTCTGCAACCAAGCGTCGTGCTCTACAGCCTGGTCGTTATTATTTTCGTGTCCTGGCTTGCTATTCTTTGGGCAAGTAAGAGGCGGTTGTACAAGCTAGTCGGGACAATTTCAGATACCTCGTTTGGAATCTATTTCGTCCACGTACTGGTGCTGACGTATGTCATCCAGTTACTTCTACCAATCTATTCCCACTTTTTACCTGTAGCTGCAATAGATCTAATTACCATATTTTTTGCCTTTTCTATATCACTTGTTGTCTGTTTTCTCCTACTCAAAATTCCCATCTTTAGCTGGACAATCGGTAGGGCTCGTCCGGTGGGCAATCCCGTTACCGCGATAAAAATCTTTGCCGGAAAGATATCTGAGAGAAGACACCGTACAAGGAGCGGCCTGGGATGGCTTCTTATTGTTATTGCCTTTTTTTCAATTGCGGCAGTCATCAGCACTAAGCCGTTTCCCCCGACAACAAACAGCGAAGATCATCCGATAAAAGAGGAGGTCGCTAGAACCGTACAGAACCTGATAACGCTTCCGCAGGCATCCGTCTACTCCGCCAATAGGATAATTGACCGACCGCTCCGAAGTAATGGCTGCGGAAAAACACTTAATGTCCCTGCCGGAAAAACAGTAACTGTCGGCATATGGTCAGACGGACTGTATCGGGATTTTCGCATCTATTTACCAAAAGAGTTCTCAAACAGAACTTTTACTCCGCTTGTCGTAAGTTTTCATGGCTATGGAAGTAATGCCAAAGAACAAGAGAGACTAACACAATTTGACCGACTTGCAGATAAATACAATTTCATCGTAGTTTATCCGGATGGCACACCTGGCACCGGCAGCACAAGAGGTTGGAATACCGGACTACATAGGAAGATAACGACAGACGACGTTCTCTTCACCAGCAACTTACTTAATCTGTTACAAAGTAATATTTGTATTGATTCCCGCCGCATCTATGTAAGCGGTTTCTCAAACGGCGGAGGACTGGTAAATGAACTAACCTGCTCAATGGCAAACCGTATCGCTGCCTTTGCCCCCGTCGACCAGGAGAACACCGTCGTCTATCTGCGCTTCTGCCAGTCCTTCATGAAGGTTCCGTTCATCCGCTCCCTCGTCCATCTGTCCGGAGACCGCATGAACCTCGTCAT
>JAKAMH010000010.1 GCA_021813005.1 bacterium | reverse complement strand
TGCTATAATTTTACCCACAACCAAGTGCGGAGGAATACCGGGTGTCCCTGCCCTAACATCCCCCTTTGTCTCAACTATGTCTGCCTTGGCAAGATTGTCTGTCAGAACTACGTTATCAAGCACTATCCCGTCTCCTGCTTCACCCCTTGCTATACCAAGGGCATGTGTTTTGGCTGTCTGCACCGTAAGCGATGAGTCACTGCTCGTAACAAGCGTTACCCGGGAGACATGCGGAAAAACTGATGAGATATACCCCACAAGGTTATCCTTATAGATGACTGCCTCCCCTTTTTTTACGCCTTCGTTCTGTCCGGCATCGATGGTTAAATCCTCGGGCCGGCTGATGCCGGGCATAAACGCGCGGGCACCAATGACGGTGGCCGGAATAAGCGAGTGGCTATCAACAGTCTGTGTTCTGAACTGATCCTGCAACGCCTTATTTTCCCTCCTAAGATCTTGCATCCGGGCGAGCTTGGTTGTAAGATCAACATTTTCTGAGGATAGTTTGGCAATCTGAGAGTTAACCGAGAGGCGCCCGGTGTCACTGACTATTTGGTGAGTTTTGCCTTGCAATGGCGATAAAATGACCTCGGAAGACCCGGTCAACCACCACCCGACTTTTGTCCGAAAGAGGAAAAATATCCCTATCACAAGAAGCAACACGAGCACGACAACAGGCAAAATTACCCGACGCTTATGCATGACAACTATTGTAACCGCTCCCGCCTGAGATGACAAGTCACCTCAAATTTATTCATTACAAATTGATTTTAAATTTCGAATTTCAAATTTTAAATTTTCTCTGAAAAGGATAACAGGAGAAACATTCATGAAATACACGAGAGAGTAAAATGAACAGTTGTAAACCTACTTCAGTCCGCCGATGACTTTGACGCGATTGAGAAGCTCCGGGTTGTCAAGCACTTCCCCGGTGCCGCGCACCACTGATGTCAGCGGGTCTTCAGAGACAATGACGGGCAAATGCGTCTGCTCAACAATCAATTGGTCAAGCCCCGAAAGTTTGGCACCCCCGCCCGTGAGAAGCACACCGTGCTCCAATATATCCGCCAACAGCTCGGGGGGTGCCTCCTCAAGCACCTCTGCAACTGACTGGACAATCTGCGTCAGGACGGGGGACAGTGCCTCACGCACCTCAGTTTCCGTGACACGAAGACTTTTAGGTAAGCCTGTCTCAATGTCCCGTCCCCTGACAATTGCCATTTTTTCTCCATGCTCCTGCAGCTTTTCCTCACTGTTATCATTTTCATCGCTTTTTGCTCTACGCTCCTTGCCCTTAGTTCGTGATTCATATGCACTGCCTATCTTTATCTTCAGGTCCTCCGCTGTCCTCTCTCCGAGCAGCATGCCATGGCGAAGTCTGATGTAATGGAGGATTGCTTGATCCATATCGTCTCCCGCCAACCTGAGTGACCGTCCCACCACAATGCCACCAAGTGAAATGACAGCCACCTCGGTCGTCCCGCCTCCTATATCAACCACCATCACACCCTTAGATTGAAAGACAGATATCCCCTCACCAATTGCCGCTGCCATAGGTTCCTCAATGAGATATGCTTCACGCGCTCCCGCCGAAAGCGCCGCTTCCCAGACAGCCCGCCGCTGCACTTCCGTGACTGATGACGGAATACCCACTACCACCCGCGGCCTGGCAAGCAGTTGCGGTATCAAACCGGCTGTCTCATGCACCTGCCTGATGTAATAGGCAATCATCGCCTCAGTCGCATCAAAATCCGCGATAACTCCGGAACGAAGCGGTCGGATGACAAGAATCGACTGCGGAGTCTTGCCGAGCATTTTTTTGGCCTCACTGCCGATAGCAATAATCTGTTTGGTTTTCTTGTGTCTGGCCACAACCGAGGGCTCCCTGATCACAACGCCTTTTCCCTTGACATAGACGAGTGTATTGGCAGTACCCAGATCTATCCCGATGTCCTGGGAAAAAAATCTGAAAAATGAATTAAAAACATTGCTCCCCATAGATTGGCTTTGCATCCACCATTCTACCAAGTTCAACCGTCACATTCAATGAGCACGGCTTCACTAAGATTTTTGTCTTGTTACACTGCCGATAATGTGATATAAAATAGCAAAGAGCAGAAATCAAAGATCAAAACCAAGATCAAATCCCTAGAACTTTTTTCCATTTTTTTTACATTTTACAATTGGATTTGCTATTTGCAGTTTGCACTTTTCGTTTCCTATGAAACTAGCTTCTTTTTTTGACAAAGTAATTGAATATTCGTTTTACACGATCCTTCTCTTTGTACCCCTCTTCTTCACCAACATTAATTCGGAGCTTTTTGAGCTCAATAAGATGTGGCTCACCTGGGGAATTACCGCGGTTATAGGGGTAGCCTGGTTCTCCAAGATGATTGTGACGCGCCGCTTTTCCATCCATCGCACTCCCCTTGACATCCCGCTTGCCCTATTTCTCCTGTCACAGATTATCTCCACCATCTTTTCACTTGATACGCACGTTTCACTATGGGGTTACTACTCAAGATTTAACGGCGGCCTCTACTCGCTTGCTACTTATGTTTTTCTCTACTACGCCTTTGTCTCCAACTTGTCTTTCCGCCAAGTACTTCGCTCTGTCTACGTCAGTCTGGCTGCCGGTATTGTTGTGGCGCTTTGGGGAATTCCCTCGCATTTCGGCCATGATCCAACCTGCCTGATATTCCGCGGTACGTTTGATGTCTCCTGCTGGACAAGCGCCTTTCAGCCCGAGTCACGCATCTTCTCCACGCTCGGACAACCAGCTTGGCTTGCCGCCTACATCAGTATCCTTATCCCACTAGCGCTCAGTATGTCTTTCCGCAAAGTGAATCCCATCGTTTATATCAAGCAGGTGATGCAGGGCGGTAAGCAGAACAGGACCAAAGACAGCGCCCCGCTTTTTGGTATCTTCAGTATCCGCTTCCTCGTCTACCTGGCGATAGCTGCGGTCTTCTATGTCACACTTATCTTCTCAAATACCAGGGCCGGCTTTCTGGCATTCTGGGGAGGCAACTTCGTTTTTTGGCTCGTGCTTTTCATTAAGAAACAATTCAAGACAAAATACCTTGTCCGCTATTTTGTGGTAGCAAATTTTGTTTTTCTCCTTGGCAATTTTTTCTTCGGTTCGCCGATCGCCAGTCTCGAGAAGATCTCACTCTCGGAAATTCACCGGATAGCAAGTAAAGGAAGCGTATTACCAACCAGTAAGTCTTCCCCGTCAACGGGCGGCGGTTCCGTCATTGAGTCCGGAGGAACCGATTCGGGCAAGATCCGGCTCTACGTCTGGCAAGGTGCGATTGATGCTTGGAAGGATAATCCAATATTTGGCACCGGCGTTGAGACCTTTGCTTTTGCCTACTATCTCCATAAACCGGTCGGTCATAATCTCACCTCCGAGTGGGACTATCTCTATAACAAAGCGCACAATGAATACCTCAATTACCTGACCACCACAGGCATTGTCGGCCTTGGCACATACATGGCTATTATCTGTGTCTTTCTGTTCGTGGCCGGAAGGTACCTGCTCTTTTACAAGCGACGGGATGATCTCTCCCAGACGGAAAATCTTACCAGTTTTCTTATCCCGCTCGGACTTGTCGCCGGTTATCTCACCATTCTTGCCTCCAACTTCTTTGGGTTTTCTGTCGTCATCATCAATGAATACTTTTTCCTTATCCCGGGTTTCTTCTTTCTCTACAGTAAGCAAGTTGTTCCTGAGAGAACACTCGGTTTCTCCCTGGCTGGCGAGGCAAAAGAGCACGTTAATCCATATCAGTGGACAGCTATCGCCGTCGTAGGCTGCATTGGCCTCTATATGGTTCTCTCCCTCTTTAACTTCTGGTCTGCCGACACCAAGTATGCCCTCGGATATAATCTTGATCGGGCCGGACAGTACCAGGAGGCATATACCTACCTCAATGAGGCTGTCAAGATGCGCGGGGACGAACCTGTTTATAAAGACGAGCTCTCCGTCAATGAGGCAACGCTGGCAACTGCCCTGGCAATGCAGAAAGACGCTACCAATTCAGCACTTCTGGCAGAGCAGGCCATCAATCTTAGTAATGATGTCGTCTCCGGTCATCCCAATAACGTCGTCTACTGGAAAGACAGATTGCGGATCTTTTATGTGCTCGCGCAAGCCAATCCGCAGTACTTCCGAGATGCGCTCAAAGCCACACAGCAGGCATATGCGCTGGCGCCCACCGACGCCAAGATTGCCTATAACCTCGGGGTAATTTATGAGCAGACCGGAGATCCCGAGAAGGCTGTCCGCGTCCTCAGTGACATTACCCATCGCATCAAACCGGATTATCGCGACGCGTACTACGGCTTGGCGCTTGCCTATCACATGGAGGCAGTAGACAAGTCAAATAACGTCATCCATCCGGACCTGCAGCAGAAAGCAATCGATCAACTGCACGCCATCCTGCAGCACATTAACCCCAATGACAAGCAATCTCAAGAACTCCTCAAGAGCTGGGGCGCAGAGTAAACCTCGATTTACGATTCAAGATTTAAGAGGTATGAATATCTTCCTTATTTTTGTCGGTTCGAAGTCAACACCTGAATTATGAAGAAAGAATTATGAATTATGTTCCTACTTATCGCCGTTTGCGTGTTTGAGCGTGAAACAAATTATTGACGAACGAGCGGCCGGCAAAGACGGAAAAACTTCAGTGTTTGAACCGAAGGTGAGTTTTGAAGTTTTAGTGAGAGAGGAGATAATTTGTAGCGAATAGCAAGGGCGAGAGCTTCTGCTTCTCTTGGCGGGCAAGAGAAGGAAAATAAAAACTTATAACAATAAAAAAACGGAACGAGCTTGACGGAGAAAGTATGAGCAAAATTAACCTTTGCCTTCTTTTCACTAACATTGATTATTAAAAATACAGTTGGGTCCTGCTGAGCCGCGTTTGACGTGGAAGAGCAAGATCACGCTCTACCAGATAATTGTCAATAAGCTGATTTTATCCTATACTTAGGGGCATGTTACCTATTGTCCAGGCGCCGGAACCGGTACTTTTGCAAACTGCCAAACCGGTCGCAAAAGTCGACATTTCCATCAAAAAACTAATTGATGAGATGACAGAAACGCTCGTGCATGCCACTGACCCGGAAGGAGTCGGACTCGCTGCTCCGCAGGTTGGGAAATCATTACAGCTATTTATTGTCAAAGAAGATCCTGAGACCAAACGACTGGTTTTTATTAATCCGAAAATCAAAAGCGTTCTTGACGATCCGGAAAAAGAAGTCTTGACCAAAAAAGGGAAGAAGAAGGATGGAGTCAAGCTGGAGGGATGCCTGTCTCTTAACAATATCTGGGGAGTTGTCCGCCGACACGACGAAATCGTGATCTCCTATCTCGACGAGAACGGGACCGGCCGCGAAGACAAGTTTTCAGGTTTCCTTGCCACTATCATTCAGCACGAGGTAGACCACTTAAACGGGATTCTTTTCACGCGCCGGGTCCTTGAACAGGGCAACCAGTTGTATAAATCAGTAAAGGACAAAAAAGGTGAAACGGTGTTTGAAGAAATTGAGATCTAAATTGCCCTAAGTACCCTAATTTCTAATTGCACTAAAAAATGCCCGACAATACTAAACAGAAAATTTATGATCTCGAAGAAAGAACTGCTAAATTTGGTGAAGAAATTGTTAGATTTTGTAATAAAATACCAAGAGGTCCAATAACAGATCCACTCATTACACAACTTGTTAAAGCAGGAACCAGCGTAGGTGCAAATTACTGTGAAGCGGATGATGCAGAAAGCAAACAGGATTTTAGACATAAAATAGGAATATGCAAAAAAGAATCAAGGGAATCAAAACATTTCTTGAGAATTATAGCTACGAATAATCCTGAGCTTAGAGGAGACGCTAAAGTTTTATGGACAGAAGCAAAGGAATTAAACCTAATTTTGAATAGCATTTATAGGAAAGTAAGTTAGTGCTTGGGATTTTATTAGACAATTAGAAATTAGAAGAATTAGAAATTTATGAAAATTGTTTTTTTTGGTACCCCTGACTTTGTAGTCCCCGTTCTTGATACCCTTACCAAGAACTTTGACGTGGTCGGTGTAGTGACGGCCCCTGACAGCAGGTCAGGTCGCAAGCATGTACTTACCCCAACTCCTGTTAAGAAATACGCTGAGGAGCACGATATCCCAGTCTTTACTGAATTAAAAATTTCAAATTTCAAATTGAAAATTCCGCCGTCTGATTTCTTCGTCGTGGCTGCTTATGGGAAAATAATTCCTCAAGCAATTTTGAACATACCAAAATATGGCGCGGTAAACATCCACCCCTCTCTTCTACCCAAATATCGCGGACCGTCCCCCATCCAGGCAGCTATCCTGGGCGGAGACGGTAAAACAGGTGTGACGATCATCAGGATGGATGCCGAGGTAGACCACGGCCCGATATATGACAGGGAAGAAGTAGTTATGAGTGGGAATGAGACATTTGAGAGTCTTGCCAAGGAACTTTTCAAAAAAGCTGCCGGGAGGCTCATTACGCTCTTGCCGGCAATCGAAGACAATCGCGTAGAGCCGCAGGAGCAAGACCACGCCAATGCAACATTTACCAACCACATCACAAAAAAGGATGGATATATTGATCCGGAGAATCCACCCCCCTTTGAAGAGATTGAGCGCCTGATCCGAGCCTACTATCCCTGGCCTGGAGCATGGATACGCCTGCAAATGGCGAATAGTGAATGGCGAATAGTCAAGTTGCTTCCTGCATTGTTTTGTCATTCTGAACGAAGTGAAGAATCTATTTCAAAAACCCGAAATGGAGGAGATTCTTCGGCAAAGCCTCAGAATGACAAACGAATATGTCTGCAAATGGAGGGGAAAAACCCTGTAAGTAAAAAAGACTTCTTAAACAGCTATCCGGAGCTTCGGGATGTTATAGAAAGACTTATCTAAATCCCCTAACTATCAACTATCAACTTAGTTTACGCTTGGGCTGTCGGAACTTCTTCCTGAGGAGGCTGCACCGCCACTTTCTTCTCCAGAGCTGCCAGCTGCTTATATACCCGGAGACATTTTGTGCAGAGTTTCGCCTTGACAGTCTTGCCGCTTACAGAAATCCGGGCACTGTGGAGGTTCGGTTTAAAAATCTTTCGAGTCCGGCGTTTCGAGTGCGAGACATTATGTCCATACTGCACACCCTTGCCACAATTTTCGCATTTCATTGCCATAGCGTTTATAATACCATATAATGGTGCGTATCTCAATATGGTGAATTTACTCAGTCCCTTTGGCATCCTTGTCCTTGTCGTCCTGATTTATTCAGCAATTCTGCATGAAATTGCCCATGGATATGTGGCAGACAGGCTAGGAGACCCCACGGCCCGCCTGATGGGACGACTCACGCTCAATCCGATTCCCCATATCGACCCTGTCATGAGTATCGCGCTGCCGCTTATCCTCATCCTCTCAGGATCGCCTGTCATATTTGGTGGAGCCAAACCGGTGCCCGTCGATCCATTCAACCTGCCTGACGGCAGACGGGACTTTGCGCTCGTCTCCGCAGCCGGTCCACTCACCAATGTCATACTCGCCGTAATCGCTGCCGCCATCCTCCATATCGGCTTTGCAGGGCAACCGCTCTCATTGATACAACAGAATGTTATAGGCTACCTCCTTGTCTCGATTATGGAAATCAATCTCCTCCTCGCCTTTTTCAACCTTATTCCCATTCCCCCGCTTGACGGCTCCAAGATTTTTGCCCTCATTCTGCCCGAACGTGAGGCAGATACGTACCTCTCACTCGGCAACACATTTGGTATGTTGATTCTGCTTTTTCTCCTCTTCTTCCCGATAGGCGGCTTCTCACTTATGGGACTTATCTCGACCTTTTTGCAGTTTGGCATCCACCTCCTCGGTTTCTGATGATTATTGATACTGAAAATTGCCGTGTTCAGAGGAAATTACTCTAATTTCCGCGTTTTTTCCGACAGAAAACTATACACCTTGACAGTTCTCTCCCAACCAACCTATAATTGCCATGCTCTTTGATATTGGTAAGTGTAGTTGTATTATTTTTCTCTACAACTTCGTTTGACCTGAGGTATCCCGCCAAAATACCCCATGAGGCGTGTACGAATAGTACGTGAAGCCGAATGGCAAGTTCGTGCGGGAGACAGGGCATCATTTTAGGACACTGTGGTGTTTTAAATAGCCTACCTGATTGTAACCTTGGGAAAAATGCCAATTGCGCTCCGTATCTAAAGAGCAGAATTTATCTATTTTTGTGGTGATCCACATGAGCCGGTTTCTTGACCGGCATATGTGGTTTTTTTATGGTCCGAGCAGGGCTTGCCCCGCGTAACATCAGTCTGGTACAATTATGCCTACCTGCTGCCGACATAGCTCAGTGGTAGAGCAATGCTTTTGTAAAGCATGGGTCGGGGGTTCAAATCCCTCTGTCGGCTCAAAAATAGAATTGTGAATTAGGACGTTGGAATTATGCAGTTTTAACTAGGAAGATATTTTCCTTACTTCTTAATTCATACTTCTTAATTCTTGTCTTGCTGAGTTGGCGGAGTAGTCAATCGCACCTCGCTGTAGACGAGGCGGTCTAAAGGCCTACGGGAGTGCAAATCTCTCACTCAGCACCGCGTTCAACGCGGTGATTGGCGCGTTCAACGCGCCACCGCCGACGTCAAGTGGGTAGTGTGGTATGTTCAACGCGCCACCGCCGACGTCAAGTGGGTAGTGTGGTATGTTCAACGCGCCACCGCCGACGTCAAGTGGGTAGTGTGGTATGTTCAACGCGCCACCGCAAAGATATAAAAGATTGTCATGTACTATGTATACGTTCTACACAGCTCTAAAGATAAAAAGCTTTATATAGGCTCAACCCCGGATTTGCGATTAAGAATTAAAAAACATAATTCAGGTTTGGTTAGATCAACAAAACACAGGATACCACTAAAACTTATATATTATGAGGCGTACCAGATAAAAACAGACGCTTTGAGACGAGAAAAGTATCTTAAAAGTGGAGGAGGAAGAAAAGAATTGGCTGCTCAACTAACGAATGTTTTTGACAAGTTGAAGTATACTTATTCTAAGAATTAAAAAGTTTGCCGACATAGTTTAATGGTAAAACGGTTCATTGGTAATGAACTGAGCGTGGGTCCGATTCCCACTGTCGGCTCAGTAAGTCTTCAGGATTGAGAAAGCCAGTTGCTTAGAAGCACAATAACATGATAAAATAGGTGAACTCGTCCTGAGGAGGGACAAGGAAGAATGGCAAAAAAGGGAGAACACAGAATCAAGATCGGACTCGTCTGTTCTGTTTGCAAAAACAGAAATTATGTGACAGAGAAAAACAAGATGGAAACGCCTGAAAAGTTGACATTGAATAAATTCTGTAGTCACTGCAAAAAGGTCACTCCGCACCGCGAAACTGAAAAATTAAAATAAGCGGATCCCGCTTACTTGCCCTTTAAACCGTATTTGAATAGTGTTTGGTATCTGGTATACCGTATCTTGTATACTAAATCACGTCCGCCTCACCCCTTTTATACTCAATACAAAATACTGTATACTTCATACTAGTCTAGGGGTGTGGTGAAATGGTTATCACAGCAGTCTCCAAAACTGCTTTTCACGGTTCGAGTCCGTGCACCCCTGCCAGAGAGAAATACTCATATATGTCTTGTTTTAGCTTGAGTGTTTATGAATTTCAAAGTACAAGCACTATGGAGTATTAATCTAATAAAATATCTATTTATTTCACTTTCTCAAGTAAGCTCACTTAAAATGGTCTAATATGTACATATGGAAACCGCCGAAATTCCTCCTCCAAAATTTGTACATCTTCCTCTTCAAGAACAAGCTCTAGCTCGAGGCATGCTGTATGGCAACAGAAATGCAGTCACCGACTATACTTTGGCGTCTGATGGAACACGTTTACATAAAAATGATTTTAACCAAAATGAGCTTGATGCATTAATACGGGAATTTCAACACGATCCGTCAATTGGTTTAGCTTACGGACGAGAAAACCTCAGAAGTATCATGAATGATATTCGACTTCCGCTAGAAAAAAGAGCTAGTCGGGCAAAACGGTACACCAATGCATATTTAAATTTAATTACCAAACTCGATCACGAAGCGTTTCCAACCGACTTAACCGTACATCAAGGTATTCCCGATTATATCCCGGATGGGCTAGTTGATATGGGTGCTGATAGCGTTCTCAATCCACAGTTTAGAGATAGAGACTTAATCAAAATTAATAAAAAAGAAATATTCGATATGGCAAAACCCCTATATCATGAAGTCTTTATGTCACAAACTCTTTCCGAACTCCCTCGATTTGAGTGGAAAAAAATTGTGACAGAAAAAGTTGCACAATATGTTTATCAACAAATGCCATATAACTATGATGAGGTAAAACATCCCGATCAGTTAAATAGGTCAATAGGGCTTCATGAAATTGTTGATCATAAACTGGCTGTGTGTCGCCATCATGCGCTTATGACCCAGACGCTATTGCAAGGATTTGGCATAACGAGCAGGCTCATAAAATCAAATGTGAACTACGGGAATGGGCGTGGTGGGGCACATGCAAATAACTTAGTAAGAATTGAAGGATACTGGAATTTATTGGACTCTACGTCCCCGGAGAGACTTCCAAATGGTCAAGAACTTATTTTCATACGACCTATACCTCAACATCGTATCGACCTAAACGCACTTACGTATGAATGGAGTTTTCCTATGGCATCGGGCAATACACGGACATACCAAAGTAGAACAAATATGCACTGGTATAGAAGGTAAATGGTTATGCATTTATTTTCCCTTTGACAACCTCATCTACTACCGTCGAACTCAACGTTGTGATGTGCTCAATCTGTCGATTTCTCTCCTAAGGCTCCCATGCCAACTGCGGGAATTGAACTTCTGTTACAATTTAGGAAATGAAACTACCTAGATATGTAAAAACGCAACCAGCATTACTAAGATATCTACCAACCTTCAAGAACTCTGGAGGAAATAATGTATTTCCTTTCATTTTTCTCCGTAAAGATTTATATAATGATTTATTAACTGATAAACCACAACCGAAGAGTATTGCCGCTCTATTACATGAGGAAACCCATAGGCAAAGACAGATAAGCAGCGGATGGTTTCTTTGGAGTTTGAAATACGTTCTTTTCCCATCTTTTAGATTTATGGAGGAGCTTGAGGCATACAAAGCTACAATGAGTGTGCTTAAGAAGAATAAAGTTCCATTCGATACTGAAAAAGTTTCCAAACATCTCTCAGGCCCTCTATATTTGTGGTCTACATCTTATGCAAGAGCTAAATTGTCGTTAGAGAAAGCATGGAACGAAACATAATACTTTCCAACCCTCCTTCGCCATACTACAGAAGAGCAGGCATAGCTGTTCAGAGCCTGCCATCAATAATTTGCATCTTGACAGAATGCATACTTAAGTGTACATTCGGATAGGTATGGATTCAATTACAACAACTAATTTAAGAACTCAATCTTCTCAACTTGTCGATACATTGAAAAAAGGCGGTGTTGTATCTCTCATTCATCGTTCAAAAATTATTGGAGTGATTAAATCGAAAAAAGAGCCTAAGGTATTAACAAAAACAGATATTAAACAATTAAAAGAACTGGCAACAAAATTGGATCTACCAAAGACTTCCTACAAAGAAAGAGAGAGAATCTATCGAAAACATCTCGTAGATAAATATGGCAAAGATCTTTCTTGATACAAATTATTTTATTGATGCAATTCATAGAAAGCCGGAAGAGGAAATTCTTGCATCTCTAGAAAACAATATTATCTACATTTCGCCTCTCTCAGTTCATATTTACTGCTATATATTTAAGATCAATATTCAAGATGTTAAAGTAATGGCACAAATTGAAAAATTTCAAATAACCGATTTCTCAGAAGATATTTTGACGAGAGCTCTAATAGGACCAACAGCCGATTTCGAAGACAATGTACAACTACATAGTGCTGCCGAAGCGGAATGTGACACCTTCCTCACGAAAGACAAGCAGTTGTTGGACATGAAATTCTTCGGTAAAGTTAAACTTGGTAATAATTAATAAAGTAATACATTCCGCCTCTCCTTCACCACGCTACAGAAGCGCAGGCAAAGTTGCTCAGAGCCTGCAAAAGCATAGCTGGATTTCCCTCCACCCCTACTTAGTACTATAGGTTGACTATATTCTTATCTATGCTATACTCCCCCCATGTATAAAGAGAGTAAGGAGAAAAGAGATATTCCTCCTCCTATACTGTTTCACGGTACAACGCTTGAAAGATTTCAGTCTTTTCTTCAGGAAGATAGTTCATATCGTGATCCGAAGGGCGATGCAATCTGGTTCGATGCGACAACTAGCTTTCCTCTAACATTAGCCCACACATATCAAGAAGAATATGATAGTGACATTATACTTGTTTTTGCTCGATCAGACCAACTTAAATTAGAGAGGCCAAGAAATGCAGTGCGATCTCCAGGACAACTTATTACTCCAAATTATTGGACAACGTACACATTACCTCCAGGTTCCTTTGTCAATTATAACGTAACAACAGATCCTCTGAAATTGTTTAATGGAGGTGATTTGCAACAACATATGAAAGGGATAATTGAACTTTGCAAACCATTAGGCACGATCCCAGACTACGTAAGAGTCTTTACAAAGTAATATAACGCACTCCAACATAGTTGTTCAGGGCCTTGCCTAAAGTCCTTGTTTTGCAATAACTACCTCTTATAGAAGCTGATGCAGAGGGATATTCAGACTTTTCAAGCGCTCCAATAAATAATCTGCTATAATACCACTCATACTTACTATGAGTCACGAAATTCAACAGCCACCGTCGCCTGATCCAATACAAAATCAACTGGCACTTTTTGGCCGCGAGCAGGAAAAAACGCTTCGGGGTCTTAATGTGCTTAATCAATCTGCGCTGCAACGAAACCCCTTCACGCCCACTGACTCGGTCGCGCTGGCATTTGGTTACTTTGACCTGGAGTACACGGCCAGACAATGCGCATGGGAGGCAGCACTCCGGACAGAAGAATTATCTGCCATTCAAAAGGCAAGAGATGCCTTTGATAAGGTGCAGGAAATAAAGGATTCTCGAGAAGCAGGTGTTTACTCTCCACTTGCTGAATATATTGGTGAATACACGACCAGGCTTCGCGAGATGGCCGACCGTAATAGTGATCCGGTTATAGAACGAATTGCCGATAGATATGACAAAGCCCGGGATGTCCTTTTCGCCCTTGATACAGGTTTTTCGTTGCCTATCGCTGAAATTCAGAGAAGAAGAACACCTCTTGACTAAGTAAGTTCACCGTCCACAAGTGTAAAAAGCGTATCGAGGGAGCGAAGCCACCTATGCATCTCTTGACCGCTGTCAAGCTTGAAGAAAGGTATCATATGCCCTGTCTCCACAACCGCCTCTCGCCTGTTCTCCCGACCCGGCATTCCATCGGCTAGCGAAGTATCTGAGACAATTGGCGGCACAGATTTACCTCTTTCCTGTATAATCTTCCAACGCGCACTTTGCTCATCTGACCTTGTCAGTAGGTCAGAATTACCGCTCACAAATGTGACTTTGAGGTCTGGAGGTACAAGAGTTCCTCTTTTAAGATATCCTACAAGGCTGCCAACCGCTTCCTTTTTCAACTTCATCTGTGTTTCGTCGCTCATCCGTCTTATCCCTCTCTTTTCAAGTTCCCCAGCTAAGTCATCTATGTATTTCCCCTCTTTTCCTACCGCAAGAATAAAATTTAGATGTTTTGGCATCATTTTCAGTACTTCAAAGGTAAGTCCTGCTGCGCCCACGAGCACTTTTCTTTCTCTTTCCGGCCATTCCTCGCCTTCCCGTCTGATACCTGCGGGATTATCAAGTCTGATCTGCAGATACGGCTTGCCTGTCTCAGCACGCTCAGCAAAAGATTGGGTAACGACGTGCTCATCAAGTAAAATTTTTGCTGTCGCGATAGCAGAACTGCCACCCATAGACATGCCTGTAAACTCAATGCTGTCACTACTACTTGATTTACCTTGAAACAGGCCTTCATGTTTCAGAAGATCAGCATACGTCCTACCGATGACGTCGAATCCGTCCTGCTTAATTTGCTCCACATACTTGGGCGTCAACCTCCCCCATGTCTTTTGTGTAGGCGTGCTTAGCGTCACCACGCGTACATCATCGAGGGGCTCACCTCTCTCAATCTTCTTAAGCATCGGCCCGAGCTTGTCCATTCCCTGCTGGATAGACCACTCAAGAAACGGATGGCCTGCTTGAACAGTCGGGGCGCTCGGGAAAACGACAAGCGTCTTGCGTCGAGGTTCTTCTGCCCCTTCAGGCTGCGGTCTTAACTCGGGAAGAGGACGTCCTGTATAGCGCGTATAGACGGTTCTCGCAAAGCTACTGACATCAAACGTGTTATAGATCATCTCTGATCCATCTTCCGCCTTGTATAACCGTGTGCCATTGAGCTCGTCATAGACAACATCCTTTATGAGTGATTCGAGTGTTCCTGTGTATTTTTCAAGCTCGAATGGAATCAGTTGTCTGTCTTTTTCCCGTCCGACCCTGTTTTGGGATTTATGCTGTACATAATCCTTAAACGCATCTACCGCAATACCAAGATGCTGCAAATAGGTATCATCCATTGCTGAGCGCGGCAGCTGTCCCTCTCCATTAAATCCGCTTTTTTGTTCTGCAGTCATAGGTAAATTAGCTGATCTATTGCCCATATTATAGCATCGGGCGGCAAATGCTTTCTGTAATATTGGGAACCGACAGTTGCGGAGAGTAAAAGAAGCTATTACAATGAATAAGTGAACAAGAAACTGCTCTATGTCAGTGGAGGTATAGTCGTCTTATTGCTTCTTATCTTTGCCGTAAGTATGCTCTTCTCAAAGAATTCCGGAGTATCACAAAATCAAGGATCGGCAGCCAATCCGACACAGGCAGCAGGTGGTTTATACA
This sequence comes from bacterium, assembly GCA_021813005.1. Taxonomy (GTDB): domain Bacteria; phylum Patescibacteriota; class Microgenomatia; order Levybacterales; family UBA12049; genus JAKAMH01. Next base: position 1,009 of record JAKAMH010000010.1, on the reverse strand, counting down.
ATCCGGGTTCAAATACTGACTCCGGCTCACCGGGAAGCGGTGTAAATAGCCAGTCAACACCATCATCTTCCAGTAAAGTCAAATTTGAGACGTCCACCTACAAGCCGCTCTCCCAGCAGGTCTACCCGGGACCTCTCTCCACTCAATCGTCTATCACCAAAGACGGATCCACTATAACCGCTGTGCATCAGCCGGATGGCTCTACTACAGTAACGCTTCATATTAACCGGCCGGGATACCAAGACGTCGTGGTCAAAGCAGTAAGAGGCGAGACCGTCTATTACACCTCGCTCACCTACCCCACCCCACCACAAGGAGACTACGGAGATACCGGACTCATTCTGGTCGACTCAGGCGGATTTATAGTCCCGTCACAATAATATGCACTCACGCCTGTCTCATCACATCAGAAAACATGCAGAGCGGCACAAAAACCGCATCAAATTCTACCCAATCTTTGCCCTGCTGGTTGTGGTTTTCTCACTCGCGCTTTCTCAAATCATCTACCTGGCGGCGGCAACAATTACCATCGGACCTTCCTCCGTGGACCCAAAGTCCATTGACAACACGCAGCACAAGTCACTCCAGCTTAAGACATTTAGGCTGCAGCCAACGCAGTGTGTCGATAAAAGTAATGTCGTGTCGAGTGAACCGGATATTCTCTGGGCAGTTGCGCCGGGCCCAACCCAGACCGTCGGCAAGGGAGGCAAGATCAAAGTCTGGTACAACGACGAGTGGCCCATCTCACTCGGACAAGGGCCAAACATCACAACCAACTACAATGGCCACCTGGTGAATCCCGATGTCGGCGATACTGCGGCTCGTGACCAGCACCATTTGCCATATTTTCCGGCAATCTTCCTGTCTGACATTACCAGCAATCCGGCCAACCTGTCAGGCGAGGTGGAAAACGGCGGCACACCGTACAAGCCGGATGAGATCTTGTGTGCGTGGAAGCCATCCGGCAAGCCTACAGATTATGACGCCAGTCAGTGGAATTATCTGAAAC
>JAKAMH010000009.1 GCA_021813005.1 bacterium | reverse complement strand
CGTGTAGACGTGGCGCTCCCCTATGGTTACACGCAAATGTGGATCTCCACTTTTCATGCATTCTGTGACCGGGTCCTCATAGATGAAGCATCCCACATAGGGCTTGACCCGGGGTATCATCTTATGACAGAGGCGCAGTCTATTCTTTTTCTGAGAAAGCACCTGGCAGATCTTAAACTCTCCTACTTCCGCCCGCTTGGCAATCCATATAAATTTCTGCAGGGCATGCTGACTCATTTCTCAAGACTTAAAGATGATGACATCACGCCGGCGGATTACCAAACATATGCCGATCAACTCCGAGAGAAGAATGAGGTTACGAAAGATGAGATTGAAAAAACTCAGGAGCTGGCAGGCGCTTACAAGATCTATGAGGAGCTGAAAAATAAAGAGAGTGTCATGGACTTTGGGGATCTCATTGCCAATGTCTTGAAGCTTTTCAGAACACGGCAGAGTATCCTCGCATACTATCAGAATAAATTTAAGTATGTAATGGTAGATGAGTTTCAGGATACCAACTTCGCTCAGAATGAAATGGCGATACTTTTGGCAGGAGAAACGAAGAATATTAGTGCAATTGGAGACGATGACCAGGCAATTTATCGCTGGCGTGGCGCGGCAATCGCCAATATCATACAGTTTCGAGAGCATTTCCCGGATGCCACTATTATTACGCTTACCAAAAATTACCGCTCGACTGAAGAAATATTGGACCGGGCATATAAGCTTATACAAAATAACAATCCGGACAGGCTGGAAGTCAAAGAAGGCGTCAACAAAAAACTTATCTCCATGCGGGGCGTCGCGGGAGACACAGCGGAATTTCTCTTTGGCAAGCGAGTTGAAGACGAGGCAGACATGGTGGCCGAAAAAATCAAGTGGCTCGTCGAGAAGAAAAGGATGCAGTACAAAGATATCGCAATTTTGGTCCGCGCCAATGACCACTCACAGCCATTCACGAGAGCGCTTGAGCGCTCACAAATCCCCTTCCAATTCCTAGGTCCGGGCCATCTCTTCCATCAGGAGGAGATCAAAGATCTTATCGCCTACCTAAAAGTACTTTATAACTTTGAAGACAACGCCGCAGTCTACCGCGTCTTGTCACTACCGATATACAAGATCTCTGCTCGTGAGATTGCCGTCATGCTGAACACTGCCAGACGAAAAAATCTCTCTCTCTTTGAGGTGCTTGAGGAAATCGACAATGTCAAAGTAAAAGACGAGACAAGGGAAATTGCCAAAAAAATCGTTGCTATGGTACGCCGGCACATGGAGCGGCTTTCCAAAGACACTGCCGGACAGATCCTCTACTATTTTGTCGAAAACACCGGCATGCTGCAAATGTATCTGGAGACCAAGAACGCGGTCGAGGAACGACAGATGCAAAATATCGCTAAGTTTTTTGGGAAGCTTAAGACATATGAAGCGGAACAGCCTGACGCCTCAGTTTTTGCAGTAGTAGACTGGATAGATCTCTCCATGCAGCTTGGAGAAAGTCCCTTGGCGGCAGATATCGATTGGTCCGAGAATAACGCAGTCAACATCCTGACTATCCACTCCAGTAAAGGGCTGGAATTCCCGGCTGTTTTCCTCGTCAATCTCGTCACGCAGCGCTTCCCGACAAGAAACAGAAAAGATCAAATACCGGTTCCCGAGGACTTGATCCGTGAGGAATTGCCCGAGGGAGACTACAATCTCCAGGAAGAAAGACGACTCTTCTATGTCGGTGTAACCCGGGCACGAGATTACCTGGGCGTAACGGCGGCACACTACTACGGCGAGGGGAAACGTGAGCGTAAACTCTCCCCCTTTGTCTATGAAACGTTCGGCAAGCCGGAGGTAGACAAGCTAATCGAAAAACGGCAGGAGGATACGGCATCAGAGCAGCTATCGCTTCTGGAATATGCACCGAAAAAAGAACCTGAAAGACAAACTGAAAAGAGTCTCTACAGTAGGCTACCGGTAACATTTCTTTCTTATTCACAGATCCAGACATTTGATGTCTGCCCGCTCCACTATAAACTGCGTTATCTGCTTAATCTTCCCGGAGAGACTTCCAGCGCCTTAAGTTACGGATCGAGTGTGCATAATGTGCTTCGGGATTATTACCAGCAGATACTACTTGGTGAAAAAAACTCACCCGGACTAATAGACGACCTCTTGGCAAAAAACTGGATTAACGAAGGGTACAAAAGTAAACATTTGGAACAAGAAGCATATAGACAGGCAAAGCACTCGGTTAGCGAATTCATTAAAAAAGACTTGGCACGAAAGCCGGATATTCTGACTGTTGAAACACCGTTTAATTTCCCGATCAAGGGAATCAAATTCGGCGGACGAATTGATCGAGTGGACCGACTGCCTGACGGCAAGCTCGAGATTATTGATTACAAGACTGGGGTCAACATACCGGATGACAAAAAATTAGCTCTCGACAAACAGATGACCTTTTATGCACTGGCAGCCAGAGAGGTGAAAGATGGCGTGCTCGGGAAAAATCCGGAGGATATCAAATTAACACTTGAGTACATAGAGACGGGACAACGCTTGACAACGACACGTACTATCGACGAGCTGGAGGAAGCCAAACAGTATGTGTTGGATAAAGCGAAAGAGATCAACGAAAGCGAGTTCCTCTGTAGCGGCGGCGAACTTTGCAAAACTTGCGAATATAGTATGCTCTGCCAGACGCTGAGTGGGTGATCGAGAATATATCTGCATCGATTTTCTAAATTGAGACACTGGCAAAAGACTAATACCGTAATCTAGTTTACGGTTACACAATCTTTTCCTTGTTCCCCCGGTTTGATTTACCAGAAAATCACTTGAAAAGTCCTGAAATAAGTGATACCATGTACTTTATGAATACGACGCAAGCACAAATTAAAGTAAATCTTCCATTATCTATGAAAGACTTCCTTGAGAGCAAGGCGAGTAAGTTCGGTATGCCTATTGCCGGATATATAAAACATTTAATTCTTAAGGATATTGAAGATATGGATTATCCTCTTTATCAGGCCTCTGGAAAAACAGAAGAAGCATACAAGAAAGCTGTGGCAGAGTTTGAGGCTGGTAAAACCCTTAAGGTAAAAGATATTGACACATTTTTTGAAGAGCTTTAATGTATGGATTTCTCCCTTTCCACAGGAGTTGCAAGTGAGCTTAAGAAGTTAAAACACAAACAACCATTATTGTTTAGAAAAGTCCAAAAACAGCTAAAAATATTTAAAGAGAATGTTAATCATCCATCACTGCGTACGCATAAACTTAAAGGAAATTTATCTAATACCTGGAGTATTTCAGTCGAAGGGACTGTCCGTATGATTTATACGATAAAGAATAATGAGGCGTTATTTTTCAAGCTTGGAAATCATGATGAAGTCTACAGAAAGTAAAGTCCTGCATCTTTCGGCAGGAGACCCCACAAGTATAGTTAGATCATAGTATTACTGAAACTTTCAGGACGGTACGTGTTGTGGTATAATCTGGGACATGCCAAGATCTGAACAAGAACGAGTAACGAATCCTGTTCGTTACGTTCGAGAAAAGGGAATAAAAGTTATTTTTGCTGCGGATGCTGCAGCCGTTACGACAGCAGCTATTGGATATATTACAAAAAACCCTGATATAGCTTTTGCAGGAGGTGCTGCGATGGGAGTGATGCTTCCAACCAATTGGATCAATTTTGCACCTGAATTAGCCGGCAAAGCGGTAAAGAAGATTGAGAGTAAATTTACTCGTAGAAAATGAATCGAGAAACAGAAAAGCAGCCGACCCCCGACAATATACTCTCCATACACTCCCCCGATGATCTTGCCCCACTTGCCAGAAGTACGATCGCCGCGATGAGTGATGATCAGAAATTTATTATGGCTGCACAGGATAGATTTTTATCATTTTTAGAAATGATATATGAAAATCCTCATACATCAGGAATTACACTTGTGGACAGACGGGAAAGCCTAGTACAACCTATGTTAGATACGTATGTATTGTTTCCTAAACCTATACGTTTGGCAAGAGAAGATACATCGGCTCTTGGTAGTCTCATATCAGGATATACGGACTTACTTGAACATTTTAGAGAACTAGACGCACCGATTGATCCCTTTTTTCACCCTGTTGGTCCTCCCGGAATTCCGAATATTGAGACACTTATAAAAGCTGTAGACAGAAATCAGGATGGTGCCGCATACCAAAGAGTGCTTACCTCAGCGAGATTCGTACGATAAATTTCAACTATATGTGACAATACTTTGGGCTTTAGATGCCTGATGGGGTGCTGATATCAATTTCTCTGACGATTTATTCAAGAACCGGATGTTCGACAATAACCTCTATTCCAAAATCTTGGTTAATACAATAAGATCCTTGGTAAGGCCTAGATTTCTCAGATATCTGTTATACTTACTCCATGAAATCCAAGCAAAGCGCCGGGGTTGTTGTATTTAATGATGAGCAGGAGCTTCTTTTACAAATTCGCGCCTTCCGTGACGATACATATCCCGGACACTGGGATTTTTCTGCTGCAGGAGGTATGAAACCTCATGAAAATCATAAAGAAGCAGCACTTCGGGAGCTTCAGGAAGAGCTTGGTATCAAAAACGAAATATATTACCTGACTCACATTTCCTATACAGACAAGGACGTGCAGAAACAACTTTTTCTTTATAAGACGGCCCATAACGGCCCATTTTCTATAGACAAAAATGAAATTGAAAGAGTGGAATTTTTTGGTAAACACAAAATCCAGAAAATGATTGATGCCAAAGAAAAATTTCATCCGGAGTTTCTTTTGATTTGGGAGAAGCAAATTCTCTTCCCGTCATCCTAGCAGTTTGACTATAATACTGCTATTTAGTATAATCCCTCTACCTAGGAAGGTGCGTCACTAGTCGCCTCAGGCGACAGGAAAGTCCAGACAGGTATCACATCGGGGATGGGGCGTAAGCTCCGACCAGCAATGGCTGGTGTCTTGATTGTTATCCCACTAAACGCAGTCAGGAACAGATCTTGAATTGACAAGATTTGAGAGCAACAGAGACGAGTGGGTATGAAACGCGGCAATCCCACCCGCTGCAACCTCCGACAGGTGCGCTTGAGAATGTGTGATTCGAGCACCGAAGTATGAGGGCATCAGCCGAAAGGCTGGCGAGATGACTTAAACATCATCACGAGAGAGATTGTGGCCCTTCGGCGAGTTCAGGGCAAGCCTTTTGGTTTATACCAGACTAGCTGAAGAACAGAATCTGGCTTACTCCCTTCCTAGGTTTTTAAAATACTCGACGGTGGCCACTCTTTTCTTACGAAAAAATCACGCTTTCCTCGACCTTTTAAGCTCAATGATAATTTTTGAGTCGCTGGATATTTACCCTATTCTTACTTCCTCTTCATCCCATAATCACACCCATCGGATAATATACTCCTACAATGAGCATGGAACTTCTCACCGATCTCAGTACCGCGAGGAGAAGGCATCGTCGAACGGCAGATAAAGTGAGTTTTGCTCCTCGGGAAATACAGATGCAGGAAAACAGCGTAATAGACGAAAGAGCTGTAGGTCCGAAAACTATAACCCCTGAGGTGCTAAAGGATTCGCAACAAGAATCGATTACTGTGTTTGAATATGAGTCTCCGGTCAACGCAGGTGCCGCTCGTAAGTGACACTTCAACTACTGGCACTGGCGTAGTTGTTGAGTGCGTATCCCCAAAAGCAGACGCTGAGAAAAAGAAGAAAGAGTGAAAACCCGGTAGCATAGACAATCGCTGACGGCGCAAGGAGACCGAAGAGGGCTTTGGCCGGAAATGTCAGCATGATGCCAACAGGCAAAATAAATGTCAGAAGAAAACTGATCGGCTGGCGATAGATGTCAACAGGTATCCGTCCCAGTTGCGTCAGGTCGCGAAATATCCAAATAGCATTGTCTACCTCTGTTGTTATAACGCCCACACCCAATACAAATACATGAAACGCCAACGCGATGACTAGCGCGTTTAGCACAAGGAATACGTACAGCAGCACTCCGATAACAGAGATTATGCCAACTTTCGTCATGGCGTAGATGATAAACAGAATGAGCGGCACAAGAGTGAACAGATCGATAATGTCGCTTCCACCAAAGAGTGAGCGAAGCAGCGGAGAAAAAGGTTTGCTGAGAATATAGTCAAACTGTCCGGTCACGACGTAGGTCCTGAACCGATAAACTTCCCGCAGGAAAAATTGCGAAGCAATATCAACCAGATTGAAGGTAAGGAAGAAGAAAATCATCTGCCAAAGATTGTACCCGCCAATGCTTCTTGTTCTGGATCCGAGAAGCAGTAAAAAAACGATAAAAAAAGCAAACCGCAAAACCTTGCCCAGCCCAAAGAAGATAATGCCACTCTTGGAAGACAGAGCAATGTATGAAATGTTCTTGGTCATGAGCCACCAAACCGACAAAAATCGTTTCATAAGTTAACTCCCCTCAGCCGCATATGTCCTAAGCCCCCGTCTCCAAACGAAAGTAACTACCCCATACATGCTAAGTACCCATACGCCGGAGATAAATAATCCTTGCGCCAACTGCAGAAATGATAACTGTCCAAGATATATTTTGATCGGAAAGTATAGAAGGTAGGTAAAAGGCAGGGCCTCAGCCACAATATAGACAGGCCTGGGCAGCAGATCAAGCGGGAAAAGGCCACCGGCAAAAAATGTCAAAAGCTGCATAAAAATAAAGCGCGGGCCCCAGGTATCACGACTCCAAAATCCCATGAAGCCCAACAGCACGCTGAACAGGAAATATAAAGCCACAGACAACACAACTGAGAGGAGAAAGAGGGTCAGGTACATCGGATTTGTCTGGATAAAAAATGGCGGACGAAGCAGAAAAAATAAAATAGCCAGCTCGACGAAAGAAAAAATGACGTTGAGCGCTTTGTCACCCAGATCTCGGACAAAGATGTAGGAAAAATAATTCATAGGGCGAAGAAGATAGGCAGAGAGCGTCCCCTCGTTTATTTCATCGGCAATGGCAAATGTCTTGGAGGAGAAAACGATTGAGTTGATAAGCGATGTGCCAAGAATATATGTCAGCATGAGACTTTGATTGTACCCGCCAAACGTCGCGTTCCGGGGCAACATCACCAGCCAGAGAAAGTACAGAGTTAAAACTTGGAGTATACTGCGAAGCCGCCAGATGACAAAACTTATCCGGTAGGCAAATGTCTGGTCCCAGGTGTTGCGGGCGATATACCAATACTTTTTCATTCCCCGCCTTTCCCCTCCGCAAAAATCTCCGATATGACGTCTTCTATTTCAGGCTCTTCTATGCTCACATCTTCAACGGCAAATGTCTTCAGAATGTCTGCTACAACTACACCCGCTCTTTCATTGGGCACTGCAGTCACCCATTCAGGAAAAGTGTATGATTTCATTTGTCCAAACACAGCTAATTTTCCGCTCGGGACTTCTGTTTTGAGCCGGACGGTAATAAATTTATAGGGCGCCTGCTTTTTGATCAGAGACTGTAGCAGGCCATCATACAGGAGTTTTCCGTGGTTGATGATCAGTACCCGCTTGCAAAGTGCCTCCACATCCTTCATATAGTGACTGGTAAGAATAATGGTTGCCCGGTACCGCTCGTTGTATTCCTTGAGGAATTCACGGATAGCTTTTTGCATCACTACATCAAGCCCGATCGTCGGCTCGTCCAAAAACAGCACCTTGGGAGAGTGGATAAGCGCTGCAATAATTTCCATTTTCATCCGCTGTCCGAGTGACAGTTTGCGGACCGGTGTGTGTACCAAGTCCCTGACGTCAAGTCGCGTTACAAGATCTGAAAGCGTCTCCTCAAAATCCGCGTCCGAGACACCATATATTTCTTTATTGAGAAGAAACGTATCCATGGCCGGAAGATCCCACCAAAGCTGATTTTTTTGCCCCATGATGAGTGAGATCTGTCGAAGAAAATCATGTTTTCGCTCGAACGGCTTAAAATCCAGAACACTGAGATTTCCTGCTGTCGGGTATAAGAGTCCGGAGAGACATTTCAATGTCGTCGTCTTGCCGGCACCGTTGGGGCCGATAAATCCGAGCATTTCCCCCTCCTCAATCTCAAACGAGATGTCCTGCACAGCCTTCACTGTTTCGTAGGAGCGGGAGAACATAGCTTTCGCGGTGCCTAAAAGTCCGGCTGTTTTCTTGTGGATAAGATAATTTTTGGATAAGTGTTTTACTGAAATTGAGTTCATGCTGGTAGTCCAATACTACTTATGATAGCACACGGAACAGAATCAAAGAGGCACGCCACACCAATAAAAAAAGAGGCACGCCACACTCTCGTGCAGTAACCTCCCTTCCAAACAAAGTCCACCCTCTATTTAACCGCTTTTTTAAACGTCTTACCGGGAGTGAATCCCGGGACCTTGCGAGCCGGAAGAGTGATCTTTGTCCCAGTCTGAGGATTACGTCCGACACGTTGGCGGCGTGTTCGAAGTGAGAATGTTCCAAAGCCAGTCAGAACCACTTTCTCGCCTCTTTTCAGGGAATCACGGACGCCATTGAGTGTCGTCTCAACTGCTTCCCGGGCCGCTTTATTGGTAAGATTGGATTTTTTGGCAACGATTTCAATCAGGTCTTTTTTGGTCATCTAAATCACCTCCTCTCCTAAAACTTGAGATTAGATTAACATTACAAGGAAAACCATGCATTGTCAAGCGGAAAGCCCACAAAGACAGGCTTTTCCCCAGATGAGCTTTCTACAAAACAGGATTCAGTCTATAAACCTCCTGGGCTTTTGATGGCAATGGCGGCTGTATTATTCTACGACAGAGAAAAATTAGAGAGTGGTGTGTTCGGGATGGGAGGAGCGGAATTCGCGGATGGCGGTTACCTTGACCTCACCGGGGACGGCGAGCGAACGACTGACCTCTTCCTGGATTTTTCTCGCGATAAGTACCGTCTGGCTGTCATCCAGCTTGCCGGGATTTATGATGACCCGCAGCTCCCGACCGGCCTCAAAGGCATAAGCGTCTTCCACGCCCTCATAGCGTTTGGCGATCTCCTCCATCTCAGTTAAGCGCTTGGCATAATTCTCAATATCCTCATAACGTGCACCCGGCCTGGCACCGGATACGGCATCCGAGATATAGACAATGACAGATTCCATGGAAGAAAACGGCTTATCCTCGTGATGTTCGGCAACCGCATTGATGACCGGCTCCGGAAAATTGTAGCGCTTCAGGAGATCAACACCAAGTGTCACGTGACTTCCCTCGCCCTCTACCACCTTACCGATATCATGGAATAGACAGCCGAGCCTGACAACATCGACATTCGCTCCCACCTCATGCGCCAGGTGGATGCCGATTTTGGTCTCCTCAAGCGTATGGACAACCAAGTTCTGGCCGTATGATGTACGGAATTTGAAGCGGCCAAGCATCTTGTAGAGATCTGTCTGCAGATTAAAGACACCAACTTCATTGGCAAGTTTTTCACCCTCCTCAAGCATAACTTTGTCAACTTCCTGCTTGGTCTGTTCAACAATCTCCTCAATACGAAACGGTTGGATGCGGGTATCTTTGAGAAGTTTCTCAAGAGACCGCCGGGCAATTTCACGACGTACCTGGTCAAAAGATGAAAGCCTGATGACACCTTCCTCGTCAAGATCAACGTCCACCCCGGTCGCCTGTTCAAACGCCCGGATATTACGACCCTCTTTGCCGATGATGCGGCCTTTCATCTCTTCATTCTGTACGGGGACTGTGGAGACAGTATACTCGGCAATATAATTGAGAGCGCCGTGACGCATGCTGTCCAGGAGTATTTCCTGAGATTTCTTATCGGCGGTACGTTTGGCTTCTTCTTCTTTTTCTTTGATGATGCGGGCTATCATCTGCGCGGACTGCTTTTCTGTCTCTTCAAGCAGTAGTTTGCGTGCTTCTTCCTGTGTCAGACCGGAGACCTTCTCAAGTTTTTCCGAGTAAGATTCTGTTTTGTCCTTGAGCTGCTTTGCCAGCTTGTCAAGTTCTTCCTCTTTCTCATCAAGCTGCTCGCGACGGTTAATGAGCTTTTTCTCAAGCTCCAAAAGATCTGATTGTGTTTGCGCTGCCATATCTAAATACGCGGCAATAGGAAGAAAGCCAAACTATTTATCTGGCTGTGTGCGGAATATGTTCGTGTGAGTAAAACCTGCTCATATGGTGCACATATCCTTGACAATCTTCCCTTGCCAAACTTAATCCCTATTATACTGCAATGCCAAAATCTCGTCAATGCAGCGTTTTATAGTCTCCCAGGAAAAACCACGTCGTGCCAGAAACACTGCCAGCTTCTCCCTCGCTTCATCCCTAGAAAATGTACGGTAACGACGAATCTGCTTCTCACCTACTTTTTTGGCCTGCTCGATATCGTTCTCATACGGCGTATCCTCCGCGCCCAGCGCTTCCTCGGCTACCTCTCTCGGGATACCCTTTTGGGAAAGTTCCAAAAGTATGACGCGGCGGGGTTTGGGACGAAACTCTGTCCGTTGCCTGATCCACCAGCCGGCAAACTCCGCGTCATTTAAAAATTTTTCGGACGAGAGCCTGTCTATAACCCGGTCAGCCACCTCGGGAGAGGCTTGACGCATGATGAGCCGGTCACGAACTTCTTTGACAGATCGGGGACGGCGCCCTAAAAACCGTATAGCAAATCTGAGGTACTTTTCGTAGTCATCCATGAAGGAGCTTAATCTGCGGAAACTTCTTTCTCTTCTTCTTCGTTTTCCTCGGCGCCTACGATAAGTGGCGAGCCACCGTCTCGGGCCTTAGCCATGATCATCTTGACAATCTTCTTGGCAACCTCGGGATTTTCCTTGAGAAAAAGCTGTGTCGCAACTTTTCCCTGTCCAATCATCTGATCTTCAAACCGATAGAATGCACCTGATTTCTGGATAATATCCATTTCTGCCCCAACATCCACAATACCGCCCTCGCGGGATATCCCCTGACCAGTCACGTCAAATTCGGCAATGCGGAAGGGAGAAGAAACTTTATTTTTGACAACTTTGACACGGTGGCGCGAACCAACAACTTTGTCACCGTCTTTGAGTGTCTCTATTTTCCGGATATCCATCCTCACCGAAGCATAAAATTTGAGAGCCATACCACCGGTCGTGGTCTCTGGATTACCAAACATCACGCCAATCTTCTGGCGAAGCTGGTTGGTGAAGATAACAACCGTTTTGGATTTGGAGATGACGGCTGTCAACTTGCGAAGCGCCTGTGACATGAGCCGGGCTTGGAGTCCCATGACGGAGTCCCCCATCTCGCCTTCAATCTCAGCCCGCGGCACCAGTGCTGCCACGGAATCGATAACCATCACGTCAATGCCGCCGGAGCGGACCAGGCTTTCCGCGATTTCGAGGGCCTGCTCGCCGGTATCGGGTTGCGAGATCAAAAGCTCATCCAGCTTGACACCAATACGCTCTGCCCACTGGGGATCAAGTGCATGCTCGGCATCGATAAAGGCAGCGACGCCGCCGTGTTTCTGGGCCTGGGCTATGATAGACAGACAGACTGTTGTTTTACCGGACGCCTCGGGCCCATAGATCTCTATTATGCGGCCCCGGGGGACACCGCCGACACCGAGCGCCAGATCAAGCGGCAGACAGCCGGTAGAGATAACTGAGACATCAAACTTTTGGCCGGCATCACCGAAGCGCATGATTGCACCGCGACCGTATTGCTTTTCAATCTGGTCCATTGCCAGGCGGATTGATTCAAGTTTTTGTGTCTGATCGGAGGGGACCTGCATGGTTTTTTGATTATTAGAGGACTTTGCCATTGTTAGTAAGATTGTAGCACTAATGTGTTAAAATACAAGCGGTACAATTAATCTCTTGCTGGTTATTTGTAACAGGTTACTAATTACGGGGTGTAGTATAGTGGTAGTACGCCGCGCTGGGGGTGCGGTAGTCCGCGTCCGATTCGCGGCACCCCGACTCTTCGACAAATTCAAAATTTAATGGAGGATTGGGTTATAAAGGAAGTTATTGCGTACGGCCTTCAAGTACTTTAATTCTTTTTACGTGATCATCAACTTCTTCTCTCAACTCTCTCATTTGGTGTATCCCTATTACGCTATCCTCCCGTATTGTCTCCAACTCTCCCATAGCCCGATCAAGTTTTGTTAAAATCTCGTCTCTGTATAATTTATTTCTCCCATCATATGCCTCAAATGCTTCAGCTAAATCAATTTTTGTGACCGGTGGAAGTGGGTTCTTCATAGATCCATGATCAACCTTTGGTTTGTCTCCGTCAAGATGTATGAGAAGATCATAATAGAACTATCTAGCTAGCAACACTATATTTCAAAAGCAGCGTCCCCTCTATATTTAATTTCTCAACACTTTCCAAAGATAAATTAATATCAAGCGCTTCTGCTGCGACCAATGGGTTACCTAGGCCAAAGACTTTTGGTTCAATCGTCAGGTAGAGTTCATTAACTAAATTCTCTTTGAGAAAAAGTGTGTTGATTTCCCCTCCCCCTGCGAGAAGAATCTCTGAGTAGCCTTTTTGCGAAAGACCGGAAATAATTTCTCCGGGTGAGGCAGCGGTAAATTCAAGCTGCCCCGGTACTGCTTCTTTCTTAAACTCCTCTGGACTTCGTGTCATGATAAGACGAAGTTTGCCGGGTGTGAGTCTGATGACCGGACGGGAGGCCTCATATGTCCGCCGACCCATGACAATCACGTCATGTTTTTCAACCAAAGAGAAAAAGTGTTTCTGATCCTCTTTGCTTGACCAGTGATAAATATCCGGCGCGTTATGCCGCGTCGTCTTGCCGTCCACCGACATTACCATTCCCAAGATAACTTTCATAACCTACTTATTATACTAAACTCAGCACATATAGTTGACTTTTTGTGAGAAGCGTCGCTAGACTGAATGTAGTATGAACGATCTGCCCGAAAAAGAAGCCCAGAGGAAACAGGATGAGAAGAAAGGAGTAGGCAACCCCGATCCGACACACGAACAACAAGCGCCGGAAGCGGTACTATCCCATACAATGTTTGATACATTTGAGCATTTGATCATGTTCGTCAGTCTTGCCTTCCTGGCATTCTCATTCTGTGTAGCAGTTCACTATATCGCAGAGATTCTCTTCCCGATACCCACACTCGTCTATAACCCATATATCAAGACTCCCAACAACAATGTGCAAGTGTTTCTACTCCTCATCTTGGTGAGCGAACCGATTTTTGCTTTCTTTTTCCTCAATACCACAAAACACGCCAAAGAGAACCCTGCTATTCAGATAATTAAAATACGAAGGTTTTTGACATATCTTGCACTTGTTTTAACATTTATTATCTTACTGGTGTACATTGCCGTACTAATATACAACCTTCTCACCGGATATTTTTTGGCAAGTAGTTTTATAACCGAAGTCACAGTAATCACAGTGAATGGCAGCATATTCGCATACTTCTTCCATCAAGTCCGAACGGATAAGAGGATAGTAAGGGTATGAAGAAATATTATATTGGAATCGGAATCATCAGTTTTCTCTGTTTTATTGTGGTTGTTGCAGGATTTGTCATTGCGGGATTACCCACCTCAGAGCAAGCAATGAACTTTGATCAGCAGCGTCAAAGCGATTTTGTAAGTATCTCAAGTGACATACAAGGCTATTATTCACAGAACCAAATGCTTCCCGCTACACTCAATGCTATACCGAGCGCACTACAATACACCGATCCCAATACAGAGAGTCCGTATGCATATCAGCGTATATCGCCAAACTCCTATGAGCTATGTGCAGACTTTGCCACCCGGGTAACTCCTTCTTCGAATAGCAGAGCATATGATGGTGGTACATTGCAAATGTCTCAAAATGCTCCTGACCGGCTCAATGCCGTCTTTCAGCATAAGAAAGGATACGACTGCGTAGTCTTTTATGTCACTTCCTCCTGGCTTACGCCAACTCCGTCGTATGGATATAATACTTATTCGCCAGGAGGAAGGAACTCCGTCGCTATTCTACATCCTAACAACTCAGAAACGGTTTGTATTGGGGATCCATACACTATTGAGTGGACAGTACCAACCAGTGTACAAGGCATATCAATTGACCTCTATCCGCCTGGATCATCAAACTACAGCGATAAGTTGCCGATAGTTGGAGTGATAAAAGCCAATACTAATACCGCAGCAGAAAAGGGAACGTATACTTGGAATGTGCCGGCAAGTATTGACAGTAAAGCAATTACGCCGGGTTTTGGCTATCACATACAGATATCTACCTACTCGCCGCAGAGTAACTCAGACTATTCAAGCGATCTGTTTGCTATCGCAAACTGTCAAGCCGGGGCACCATCTCCATCGCCAATTTATCCGCCGACGGCCTCCCCGCAAAGCTATAGAGGAAACTAAGGGCAATTGCGTTTATTTCTTTCCCTCCTTGAGCCAGCGGACACCGACATAGACCAGGGGTGTCTCAATCACAGACATGAAACACTTGAGAAGCCAGTACGGAATGATGAGCCCAAAGAGAAACAGCATGTTCTGAGAAACAGGCTGACCTACGGCGTAAAAGGCAAGGATAATAAAGAAACTCGTATCACTAAATTGCGCCAGAAAATTTGAGACATTGGTACGAAGCCAGAGACGGCGCTTGCCAAATTTCTTCCGAAGGCTAGCAAAGATATAGACGTCCAGGAACTCAGCAAAAGCAAATGCCGTCAGACTCGCTGCTGCGATACGTATAGACAAGCCAAAGACTGCGTCATACGATTTCTCACTTGGCGCAAAACGGGCAGACGGCGGAAGCGCTGTTGCAAGGACAGAGAAAAGCAAAAGGAAAACAATGACAAGTAGTCCTGAGCGGACAATGCTCCGCGCCCTGTCTTTACCGAGAACCTCCGTCACGATATCATTGATACCATAAATTAAGGGGACGACAAAGATTCCGGAACTCGCACTCAGATGCAGTGTGCCAATAGTGAAGAGCGGGAATGTCTTGGCTCCCATCAACTCCGATACCGCAATACAGGCGATGTAAAATGAGATAAGCAAATCGAGTTTTTGTATCCTAAACATAAATCAAAACACCTCCCGCCGGGAGGTGTACTTTTTCACAAAAATCCCCCGAACTCAACGCAAGGCGTATGGGTACGGAGAGTAATTATTGTTGACGTCAACTCGACTATGCATGGGAATGCCTCTGCATAATAGAGAGAGTGTAACGAAGAAACGCGATTGTGTCAAGACGGGGGTTAACGGGTTGATGAGTCTTTAAAGTATGTAAAGTTTCATCCAAAGGATGATCGTCCCCTGGACGACATAAAGTTTATAAAGTATGGAGATAAGAGGTTAATAAGTTAATGGGTTAACGAGTTACGGGTTAATAAAGTTTATTAAGTACGGGGGGAATGGGTGGATAGGTTGCGAGTTTAAGTTATTGTAAAGCTTGTTAGGAGACAAGGAGTTAAGACATATAAATTAAAGTCAGATAGATATTATGTGCACTGCGAATATTTTTCTTTGAATTTTTCAAGCGTTCCGGCTGCCAAGTGACGTCTGAATTCTCGCAAACGTGACGTGACAAACAATGAATCATTTCCCAGTATTAGCGAAAGTTTGTTGAAATTATAATTCCAAAGTGAACCCGTCGTTGTTATACCGAAGTTTTTAAGTATTGTCGTGAGACGGGGCGGAAGATCGAGCACAGCTATCGGTTGTCGTATAAAATTTATGCGTTCTTCTTCTGCTTTTCTCTCGCGATTGCCTTCCCTAACAATGTCTTGCACCCGTTGAACCAGGTCGACTCTCTCTTGCTTCTCCCCGACCAGGGGCACAGCAGATTCTGGCTCGTCCTGCAGAAGATCTTGTATGTCATTAACCTCTTGATGGTGCCTGAGCCTTGTCTGACCGTGACCAAGCTTGCTTTTTATTCTTTTTTCAGTGACGCCAAAACGCGCTGCAAGCTCACTCACGGTTGACATCTCTTCCTGCCCGACTACGCCAAAGATAGCATCGATAACGACTCTATCTCCCTCGGAAATGTAATTCATCGCCCGGGAAAGTACATCGCGAGGGATGCGTTGCGGACAGG
>JAKAMH010000099.1 GCA_021813005.1 bacterium | reverse complement strand
TTTGACGACAGGGGAAACATTGGCAAGCGCTACCTGTATCAAGACGAAATAGGAACTCCCTGGTGCGTAACGGTGGATTTTGATTCTCTTGAGGATGACGCAGTGACAGTTCGAGATAGAGACAGTATGCAGCAGGAGCGTGTCCCAGTGACGGCGCTGCGGGATTATTTCCTCTCCAAGCTTGCCTAGCATGCCCTTGACAGACGGCGAGTATTTCCTGCTACAATAATAGCGATGAAAGGGAGAACACTATATATTGTACTGGGGGCGGTTGCCGTGGTCATAGCGGCCGTAGTGCTTTTTCTCGTCTTCTCAGGAGCCTTGCAGCCCAAAAGCAGCAGTCAGACCGTCAGCGAGCAGCCAAATACACAGGCAATTCCTACCCGTACTCCCAAAGACATCGGTCTTACCATGCAAGCGCGACCCGATATGAAAGCTGTCATGTTTACTATCAGCAAAACTTCCGGACTGCAATCAGTCGACTATGAATTGACATATACAGCGGAAGGAAACCAAAATCGGGGAATTATCGGGACAATCGTCATTAAGCCCGAGGACAGTACGGTTACTTCAAAGTATTTGGACCTCGGCACTTGTTCAAGCGGTGTATGTAAGTTTGACAAGGGTGTGAAAAAAGTTAACCTCCAGCTTGCAGTTACGAAGACTGATGGTACAAAGTTTCAGGTAAATGACTCATTGAGTCTTCAGTAATCTTCTTACAATTTTCTTACAAATATTCCCCTATATCTTGTGTCCGGCTTTCTCATTGACACTATAACCTCCGCCTTTTTTATTGACAGTAGAGTCACGATGTTGCAAAATAGACAAAGTAGTCCAAAGTAGGAAATGGTAGGAAAAATATGTTACTAGGGCAGTTTGCGGGAAAGATGGGGGAGAAACACCAGGTGTCGCTGCCCAAAAAATTCAGGACGGTGCTCGGAGAAAAACTTATTGTCACAAAAGGTTTTGAGAATTGTCTGATTGTGGTAGGTGCTAAGAATTGGCAGACGCTGCTTGAGGGGACAGAAGGACGGCCATTCACGAGCCAGAGTACACGCGAGCTGCAACGATTTTTACTCGGCAACGCGACCGATGTGGAACTGGACAGTAAGGGGAGATTTGTACTGCCGGAATTTCTCCGTGAGTTTGCCAAGATCAGAGATGAGGTTGTTTTTGCCGGTATTCAGCGTTTTGTCGAGATCTGGGATAAAGGGGCATGGGAAAAGCATCAGCAGGTACTGTCAGGAAACATTGCATCGATTGCGGAGAGGCTCAGTGAACGGGAAGAATAGCTATCATACCAGCGTTCTCCTTCAGGAAGTAGTAACCTTTCTTGGTGTCAGGGAGGGCGGAAGATATAGTGACGGGACGTTTGGCGGCGGCGGACACGCGGCCGAGATTTTCAGACGGGGTGGAATTGTTTTGGGGATAGACATGGATCAGGATGCCTTGCGGTACGGTAAAGAAAATTTCAAATCCCAAATTTCCGTCGGCAAATTGAGGCTGGTGAAAGGGAATTTTCGGGAGATTGACAAATTAGCGGGAGCAAATGGCTTTGCCAACGTAGACGGAATCCTGCTTGATCTAGGTGTTTCAAGTTTTCAGCTTGATACGCCGGGGCGGGGATTCAGTTTCCAAAGCCCAGGACCGCTTGATATGCGTATGGATAGGGAACTTGGGGTAACAGCCAAAGACCTTTTGACAGTCCTGTCGAAAGGAGAATTATATGAACTTTTTACTACGTTTGGTGAGGAGCGTCTTGCTCGTCCCATTGCTGACAGTATTGTTAAGTCCCGTCGAGTAAAACAGATCGAGACGACAGAGGAGCTTGGGCAGATCGTCTCCCGGGTAGTGTCCGGAGGGCATCCCGGTATACATCCGGCAACGCGTGTTTTTCAGGCCCTCCGCATAGCAGTAAATGACGAACTTGAGAATCTGAGGATTGCACTGCCCAAGGCAGTACAACTTCTGAAGGAAAATGGACGGCTCTGTGTTATCTCATTTCACTCGCTGGAGGATAGAATTGTGAAGACTGGGTTTCTTGAGATGGAAAAGCAGGTTCTCGGGCAGGTAGTAACAAAAAAGCCGGTAGTTGCCGATGAGGACGAAACAAATCGCAATCGTCGGGCTCGCTCCGCCAAATTAAGGGTCTTTGAGAGGAAATAAACTGTGAAAAAACCAATTTATTTTATACTTTTTATCTTTGCAACTATACTCTCCTTGTCAGTTGTGCAGGTGTCTGTGGCAAACAGTATTTCAACCACAGGCATTGAATTATCCCGCTATCAGGAGCGGATTCAGGCGTACCAGCGGGAAAACGCCAGGCTACGTGAGAGATATCTGAAGGAAGCGTCCTTGACCAATATTGATCAAAAAGCGGAGAAGGAGGGTTTCATCTCCGGTCAGTCGGCGTTGACACTTACGGCACCGCTTCCGTTGGCACTTAAGTGATGAATCTTAGATACCGATCTATCCTGTTTTTTTTTGTCATTCTATTTCTCCTTATTACGCTTCGTTTAATTTATTGGCAAGTGGTTCGGGCTCAGGAGTTGACATCGCTTGGTGAGGCGCAGTATGGGTGGCAAATCAAGCTCACCCCAAAGCGAGGCGAAATATTGACATCTGACGGTTTTCCCATCGCTGCCAATAGACTAACCTACCTGGTATTTGCTAATCCTAAGGAGATGAAGAAGAAGGAGCAGGCTGCAACGCTTCTCTCCTCAGCCCTCAACCTCGACAAAGCGAGTATAAGCGCTGAACTGTCACTTGAGAGGTATTGGGTCCCGCTGGCAACACAGGTAGAAAGTGCCAAAAAAGATAAGGTAGCCAGCTTAAATCTAACGGGCATAGGCTTTGAGCAGCAGACGGTGCGTATGTACCCGGAAGCATCGATGGCGGCACAGCTTCTCGGTTTTGTCGGCAAGGATAACGCAGGAGACAACAAGGGATATTTTGGACTTGAGGGCTATTATGATAGACAGCTGCGGGGAAAGCCGGGTATTGCCGTGCAGGTGCACGATGCCCTTGGTCGGCCAATTCTTGCCAAGATGAACGATACCACCAACGAGGTGGACGGACGGACACTCAAAACGCATATTGACCGGGTGGTACAATATATAATGGAGCGGGAGCTTAAAAGGGGAATAAAACTCTATGGTGCGGAAGCCGGGTGGGCAGTAGCAATGAACCCTAAGACCGGGGCCGTATTGGCCATGTCCTCCTTTCCGGCATTTGACCCGGCCCAATATCAAAACTATGATGATTCACTTTATAAAAATCCGATCATAACCGATACCTATGAGCCCGGATCAACCTTTAAGCCGCTTATTATGGCCTCAGCTATCGACGCGGGACTTGTCAAACCAGATACTAAGTGTACGACTTGTGCGGGTCCTATCTCAAGCAGCGGCTACGAGATTCATACCTGGAACGATAAATACCATCCGAACGAGACAATGACGGAAACGCTGCAGTATTCGGATAATGTGGGCATGGTTTTTGTGGCGCATAAGCTGGGGCTTAGCAGGATGCTTTCTTATCTAGGGAAGTTTGGTATTGGCAATGTGA
>JAKAMH010000098.1 GCA_021813005.1 bacterium | reverse complement strand
CCGCACTTTGTCGACTACATCAAGGATCTTCTCATCAAGAAATATGGCCTGGCAATGGTTGAAAAAGGCGGCCTCACTGTCCGAACCACACTCGATCTTGCCACCCAGGACATGGCACAGCAGATAGTCGAGCAGGAGGTAGAGAATGATTCTTATCTTCATCTCACAAACGGAGCTGTCGTCGTCTCCAATCCCCAAAATGGCGACATTCTCGCCATGGTTGGTAGCCACGATTATCGCGACCCGAACGGTGGCCAGGTGAATGTCACCACCGCACTTCGTCAACCCGGTTCATCGGTCAAAATTATAACCTACGCCGCTGCTCTCTCCCATGGCTTCACAGCAGCATCCATTCTCAAGGATACCCCTGAGACATTCACGTCGCCCGACGGCGGACCAGCCTACTCACCGGTCAACTATGACGGTACCTACAAAGGCAATGTTCCGCTCCGTATTGCCTTTGCCAACTCGCTCAACCTGCCGGCCGTTAAGACGCTGCAAAAAATCGGTGTCCCAACCATGCTTTCATTTGCCCGTAAGATGGGCATTTCCGACTGGAATAATACCGGCGAGTATGGTCTCTCGCTGACACTCGGCGCTGCCGACACGACAATGCTTGAGATGGATCAGGTTTACAGTACAGTTGCAAACGGTGGTAGACGGGTCGACCTTGATCCTATTCTTAAGATTACCGACTCACGAGGCAATGTCATTGAGAAAAAAACGGCAACTGCGGGAAAACAGGTTATCAGTCCGGGAGTAGCCTACATCATCTCCAATATCCTGGCAGACAATAAAGCCCGCTCTCTTGAGTTTGGTCCCAACAGCCCGCTCTCCATTCCGGGGCACACGGTATCCGTCAAAACGGGAACCTCAGATAATAAGCGTGATAACTGGACGATCGGCTATACTGATAACTTTGTCGTCACCGTTTGGGTAGGCAACAACGATAACAGCCCCATGAGTCAAACACTCGCCTCCGGCATCACCGGTGCCGCCCCGATCTGGCACGCAGTTATGTCGAGTCTCCTAGCAAAACATCCTGAAACACCACCTAGCATGCCTGAGAACATCGTAGTTCGGATGTGTTTTGGGCATGAGGAGTATTTCTTGTCAGGAACGGATAAGAATGTTCCTTGCTCTCCCCGAGCCTTCTCAAGCACATCGGGGAGGCAGGAGATACAGACAGGGCAGGCTAATGATCAAGCGGCAAGCGCGCAGACAGCAAACTAAACTGTTTCTCCGGCTCACACGTCTTGAACAGGAAACTGGTTGAGACAAACCTGTTTGCCCCCGCACGCATCGCTTGTGGCAGCGTCTCAGGTGTTATTCCACCGTCTACTTCAATCGGCAGTCTGTCTGTCTGTCGCCTTACCTCCTCAATTTTACTCAGTCGCGCCTGGTCAAACGGCGGTCCGGAAAAGCCCACTTTCTCCGAAGTGTAGATCAGCAGTACGTCCAAATCCGAAAGCGGCACCGTGATTCTCGAAACAGGAGTCGGCCCATCCAGTGCCAACCCCACCTCGCCGAGAAGCTGCCCCTTTGCAACAAATGCCGCTTGATCAGACATACTCTCAACGTGACCTAAAAAACGCCGGAATCCGGCTTTTGCCCAAGCCTCCAGGTATCCGATCGGTTCATCGACCATCATATGCAGCTCAAGGAAGAAATCCGCCGCTATGGAGGTAAACAGCGTCGGATCAAGGTGAGTAGCGTGATTGACAAACTTGCCGTCAATGAGGTCTATGTGGATCGTTTTGGCAAAAGGCCGAACAAGCTCGATCTTCTCTGCAATTGCTTCCCAATTTTTTTCTAAGATGCCAGGAATTATTTCCACCTTATTCAAAATTTTCCTCTTCAATTCTCTTTATTTTTTCTATTCTTCGTTTGTGTCTCCCGTCTCCCGGAAAAGGCTCTTTAAGCCAACGTTCTACTGCCTCTACTGCCTCCTCCTCTTTTAAGAACCGCGCGCTGAGAGAAAGCATGTTGGCATTATTGTGCTCCCTGGTTAAACGAATTATTTCAAACGGATCTTCACTTTTTCTGCCTGCCACATCGGCCGCCTCTACAGGGATAGCCGGTGTATAAAACAAGGCGCAACGAACATGTTTAAATTTATTGGCAGTCATCATTTCCGCTTCTCCGGAACCTCCGATGACAATCCCCCGGGAATCCTCCGGGTCCTCAGACACACTACGCGCCGCCTTGGCAATAAAGTCAGGATAGTCATCCTGCTTGTCATAAATAAAAGCTCCCTCGTCAATCACCTCATACCCAAGCCGCAGCAGAGATGCCTTTATTTTCTCCTTCAGATAAAATCCGGCATGGTCCGTTCCAAGATAGACTTTCATATGTTCGTCACCTCCCTCACCGTCAACTCATGAGCAGACAATTTTTCCTGCAGGGATGTCTTTGTCAGGAGTCCCGTCTCTGCTCCCACCTGCTCAATAACCGAGGCACTGTTGGCTGCCCCCCAGCGCATTGCCTGAGGCACCGTCTCCCCGTGTATCACTGCTGCGAGAAATCCTGTTGCGTATGCATCCCCGGCTCCCGTACGCTCGACGTCTTGTGCCGGGTGGATGCCTGCCTTATATACTATTCCGGCTTCTGTCGCCGCATAAGACCCATTCTGTCCATCTGTAAGGACGACGTTTTTTGGCCCCTTAGCTTTTGTCTTCGCAAGAAGTTCCCCAACCGAGGAAGGTTTATCACCGGCGATCTCTTCAGCCTCCTGTCTGTTGACAAAAAGGACTGTCGTGAGCGGCAGCAGGTAGGCAAATTTTTCGACACCAGCCGCAAGTTGCAAGGAACCCGGATTGAAGGCAAGGAGAAGATTTTTTTCTTTCACCGTTTCGCCGACCTGGCGGTAGGTCTCCTCCCAGACATGACCAAGCGAGGTAAGGTAGAGCCACTTGCTGGTCACGCCGGAAAGATCAAATTGGTGCTTCCTTGGCACATGTTGCACGAAGAGCGTTCGCTCCCCCCTAAAATTAAGCGCTATGGCAAACGACGATGGTGCGGCTGTCTGGCGGATAAGCGCCGTCTCCACCGCTTCACGTTCCAGCCCGTGGATAATCTTCTGTGTAAACTCGTCGCTGCCTGTTTCACAAACTACAGCACTTCTCAGTCCAAGCCTTCTCAGGCCTACGGCAACGTTTGCCGCATTTCCACCCAGTAAAAACTGGCTTTTCTCAAGATTAATCTTTGCACCGGGCGTGATCCGAAGCTCACGGCTTTGCGGGTCGATGTGAATATGTTCATCTGCCTCATGAACTGTTAAAAATGCGTCGATCAAAGCATTTCCGAGGGTAACAACATCAAACATAACTTATTTACTGACAATAACTACGGCATCTGTCGACAGTTGGGCGGAGATAGTCGCATCAATATCCTGCAAGCCATGCTTGGCAAGATCATCTTTAAGAAGTGAGAGAAACTGTTGCTTCCCCGCTCTTACCTCAACAGTTGTCTTTGTATAGTCAAACCGGCTGGCGTTGCCCGTTTTACTGACCGTATAGCCCAGTCCCTTGAGATAATCTGCCATCGTGCCGGCAGCCCCGGCGGTGCCGCTCCCATTCAAAACGGCAACGGAAAGATCCTTCCGCGCCAGTACCGGCGTCGGGGAGGGA
>JAKAMH010000097.1 GCA_021813005.1 bacterium | reverse complement strand
GTATATGGCTGAGAAGCTTATATGCCCTCTGGTAGGAATCAAGCGCCATACCTGCCTTGTCGCTGCAAACAGAGCACCTTTGACCGTTCCAGTAAAGATCAATCAGGTAGCGAGTAGGAGCAGTCCCGCAGTCTTTACAGATGTGGCCGTGTTTAGGTATCTCAATAAAGCTTTGCTTACACTTAGGGCAACGCCTCTGCCTGCTTATCGGTCTGATTTTACCTTTCATCATTTTCATCTCCTCCCTGAGTTTTTGCAGCAACTCAGGATTTGAGAGAATATAATGAGAAAGGTTTATATCTGTCAAGGCCGCTCTATCGGTCGCATCGGACTGTTGTAATGTCAACTTTTCAACCAGTCCTGTTCAATAATGAAATTGCACCCATGAACTAATTTGAAATGCAGTTCAAGGCCATTAGGATTTACGGTGGGGTTAGCCCAATTCTTCCCCTTTATAATTCTTATTCGGCCATAATCCATAGCCAAGTATAGCCGTGCTTTTTCTATTGATCTTTGCCCCCCAAGACCGTGATCTTGCCCTGCATTTTTCTGCAAAGCTATTATGGCGATGCCTTTGTTAAGCTTGTCGTAAATTTCCTTGATGTAGCCGCCCACTTTGAAAAAGTCCTCATGGAGTTCAAGGAAATCAATAATGTTAACGGCATCCGGCTGTATTACGTCTGCAAAATCTGACGCTCTTTCTTTTGCTTTGAACTGCCAGGAAGTCAACGGTATGTCAAACTTGCTGAGTCTGTCCCGAAACTCGATGTCCCCCATCTCACTGCTGAAATAATGTATGTCGTGCTGTCTCATATTGTTTCTGACCACATTCAGGAGAAAAGCCGTCTTGCCCGAATTTGAAGCACCTGCCAGCACTATTATGTTTTTAGGCATAACCTTGACAAGTCTTTCAATCTCAAAGGGCCACTTAATATCAATGCTCTCTGTCGGGGCATTACGCCAGTCTATAGCATCGCAAGCATTATTTATTTGCCGATAGCATCCGTTTTTATTCCCGTATTTTTCAATGACACCTTCTTCGCACAGTCGGCTTAATATTTTGCTCAAATTCTTCTTCTCTTCTCTTGACGACAGGTGGAGACAGTTGACGACTTCTGACGACATAAAGACACCGTTTGACGACAAAACCCAGTCCTTAACCTCTTCGGACAGGCTCTTTTCTCGTACTGAAACACGCTTCAAGGCGCTCTGTATCTTCTCGTTAATCCACTTTGGATCAGGCTTTTCACCCCATGATATTATAAGATTTTCAAGCACTTGGAAGATTTCAGGTGAAGTCATTCCGCCTTTCACTAAGCTGTTAGCAGTACGGAAAAGGCCATCATCCCTGTGGCCATTCTCAAACATGGGGGTGACGACAGATTCGTCAACCTCTATACCCCCCACCTTCTTAACTGCATTTTTATTTATATATTCTATATAGGCGAGGGGCAGCGCAGGCGACAGAACATCAAAAGGTGACAGTCCCGGTAGCCATATATAACCCTTACCGCTTCCGTTCACTGAGGGCGGGGCCACCACATAGCCGCCATTTGCCCTTAGATCGCATCCTGTGACGATTTTAGTGTTGTTCTTGAGCTTGTCATCAGGACATTGAAAATAAAGGTGCTGACCGCCTTTAGGCGTAGTGCAGGCAGGCATAGTAAGACTGTCTGGGACTAATTCTTGCACGGCCTTCTTGCCCTCTTCCGTGTCTATATCTATCACGGCGAGATTCGAGACCACGCCGGTAACTATGCCAATGTTGGCGTCCGGCCATTTTTGCCACCAGTCTTGTATTTCGGCAGGAACCGCCTTACGTTTTTGGAAGGACTCCCATTTGATTAGCGGCTTTTTATCCTTGCCAACAGGGATAACAGAAAAAGAAAGTTCTTCTGCATACCTTAACGCAGCTTGCAATATATCGCTCTTTTTATTTTTCCCATTATTCATTGAAGTGCCCTCGCTATTACGCTTTGTATGCCCGAATAAGTCCCCGGATGTGTTTGAGTTCGTCAACATAGCGTGTAAGCGCTGATTCCTGAAATTTCTTGATTTCCGGCATGAGCGCCTCGGTAAGGGTGAACTCAAAGAAGACAGTGCCGTTATTGTTGCCGATTTTAAAAGAGAATCCTGCCAGAGAGAGCCATGCCACGAGGTACGAGTTGAAAATTTCATTTTTCCTCCGCTTATAGTATTTTTTTATGCATACCAAGCATCGGAACGACAGTAGTTTTACACTTGATGCTTGTAACCCCTGAATCAGGGGCTATCCTCCAAGCATCGGAACGGACGGCAAGTAACAGGCGAGAAAAAGAAAAGCCTGGTAATAACCAGGCTTCAAGTGGATGATTTGAGAGTGATTGCTTTATGTAATATTATTTTTTAGTTTTTCCCATGCTTCCTCTAATTTTCCGGGTGGCAGCATTACGAGTTGAGATTCAATTGCGCTGAGTTCATCCGGAGTTTTGTTCTGCATGTTGGCAAGAATTTCATTCACTAACAGTGAGTGCCCCTTTGAGCGAGACGGCTTACTCTCGTTTAATTTGGCCTTAATAAGGCCTACGACCTTATCCCTACTGTCTAAACAAATTCGCCACACAGGATATCTAATATTGTCGGTCTTTTTTTTATAAACATCGTTTTCGGTTAAGAAGCCGTCTTCTATCAGACTCGGCAGGTACTTTGCCCTCAATATTCTGGAGGTGCACCCTGCAAGGTCTGCAATTTGGTTGGTTTTGTAATAGTAACGGCGGGGCTCGTTTTCGGAATCATCTTTGTACGGACGTAATAATATATGTTTTTCTGTATCATCACCATTAAAAAAAAAACCATCATCTTTCTGTTCGCTATTTAGGTAGTTGAACAGTCCATCTTCATATTTCTGCCCCAATTTTCTGGCGTTATTGTTTTCGATTATTGTTGTTAAGTCTGCGTCTTCATTCTCCTTGTCATTAGACTTTAGTTTTTTTACGAATACGTGTTTGGAGGGTTTTAATTTTTGCTGTTCCTTGAGTAACCGTTCAAACATCCATTCAAGCGAGTTCCTTGCAAATATAACAGGGTTTTCAAAATATGCAGGGAACCACCGCTTAGGATGAACCCTTCCTGCAAATTCTTTTTTAAAACCATCCAAACTCTTTAAGAATATGGGGAACCATTCTCTTACGAATCCATCTAAATCGCCACGTCTGTATTCTTCTATAATAGGCGTTACGCCTTGTAATACTATCTGAATTGCAACACTTGTCATAAACCTTATCTGTTCATCTATATCCCTGAAATGCTTCTCTTCCTCATCTGAATTTCTATATCTTCTGAGAAGTTCGTCATGCATGTTTGTCATCTCTTCGATCTCTTGGATTGCAAATAGCGGATCAGTGTCACAATAATTAGCAATGTTTGATATAACATGATATGCTTGGCTTATTACACCGGGGGCAAAACAGTGGCCAATTTTAAGAGAATCTAATTCTGAGTAATTGGGTTCCATAATTCTGCTCGACAGAATAGCGCAAAATTTTTTTCTAAGATATGGGTAAACAATATTGAACGGTTTTAAACGTCTCTAGGAAATAGTTAGCTCATGCGGTATATTATTCCAAAAGCCTTTTATGAGAGTCTGCCTTCTGGTCTTATTTGAATGTCCTTGGAGTATATGATTAAG